>CAVBAZ010000087.1:0-5216 GCA_963593515.1 Bacteroidaceae bacterium | reverse complement strand
GTTCAGCTGTCCAGCGTACTCCGGTTTGAACTCGCCGGTTTTTAACTCGATCACCACATAGCAGCGAAGGTTGAGGTTGTAAAACAGCAGGTCGATATAGAAATCATCGCCGCCTACATTCAGATGATATTGGTTGCCGAGAAAAGCGAAGCCTGTCCCAAGCTCCAGCAAGAGCTTTGTCACGTCCTTGACTAGCGCCTGCTCAATGTCGCGCTCCACCATGTCCGCTTTGAATGGGATGAAATCAAAGATATACGGGTCTTTCATGGTCTGTGCCGCAAGTTCGCTCTGCGGGGATGGCAGCCGATTTTCAAAGTTGGATACCTTCTCCGCCAGCACCTGCCGCTGATACAGGCCGCTTTCAATCTGATGAACCAGTACGTTGCGCGACCACCCGTTCTGTGCGGCTTGCTCTGCGTACCAGATGTGCTCCTCCGCATTTTTCACCTTGTCCATCAAGGTGATGTGATGATACCAGGTAATTTGTGCAAGTGCCGCTTGCACAATTTCCTTATCCGGAAAACGCAGCGCAAATTTTGCCATATACTTCAAGTTCCTTACCGAGTAGCCTGTAGCGTTCGGAAAGGACAGCTTGATGTCGGCGGCGAGATTCTCCACGAACTTGCTGCCCCACGTCTTATGGGCATTGATGACCTCACCGATGGAGTGATAAAGAATCAACAGTTCCCGATTAACGCTGACCGCCGCGCGGTACTGCGCTGTGCGAATCTCCTGCTTGATCGACTCAACGATATGCAGATATTCGTTGGAATTCATCAGCATGGCATTTTTCCTCCCGTCCCATACGGTCTCCGCTAAATTTCTCCTTTAGTATACCAGATATCTTCCTTTCCGTCGAGAGAAGAAATCCGTCGTTCCACAACTATATGTGCTTTGAAGTAAACGTTCCCATCGGCTCCTTGCTTTCTGACCATACATAGGATATACTGGAAAACAAAAAGTTGAGGTGTACATATGAATCTGCTGATGACATTGGATCGGAATTATGTTCCGCAGCTGAATGTAATGCTGTTCTCCGCGCTGCGCAGCGACAGTGCCGCGTATTTCGACGTGTATCTGCTGCACGACGAGGGGCTGTCGGAGGCGGATGTGACGGAAACACGAACGCTGCTGGGACAGCGGGGTGAACTACACCTGCTACAGGTGGACGAAAGCGGGCTGGCGGACGCGCCAACCTCTGACCGCTACCCGAAAACCATCTATTATCGTATTTTTGCAGCCAAATATCTGCCGGACACGATAGATCGAGCGCTGTATCTCGATCCGGATATCGTGGTACGTCAGAGCCTGCAAGCGCTGTACGAGATGCCTATGGATACGGCGTTTTTCGCTGCGGCTACCCACATCCGCGGCTTTCTGCACCGTTTCAACGAACTGCGTCTGGATATGGACGAGGACAGCCCCTATATCAACTCCGGCGTTATGCTGATGAACTTGCAGACTCTGCGGGCTGAACAGGATATGCAGGCAGTATTCGATTACATGAACGCCCACAAAGGGCGGCTCATGCTGCCAGATCAGGACATCATCAGCGCTCTGTATGGCCAGCGCATCCTGCCGCTGGATCCCATCCGCTATAACATGACGGAAAAGCTGTTCCTGCTCCATCGGCGTAACGGTGATAACATGACACTGGAGGACGTGCGGCAGGAGTCTGCGGTTATCCACTACTGTGGTCGGAACAAGCCATGGAAGCCGGGTTACATGGGCGAGTTGAATGTGTTCTATGATGAAGTGGTCTCCCAAATGGCAGAGATAAAGTATCATTGATTCTGTGTAAAGAAAAGCAATATGAAAGCCGCGGCGTATGCCGTGGCTTTCATATTGCCCGAATTGTCTCACGGTTGCAGTTCTTGTTATTAATACCTACCCTTGCAATTTTTCAGTTTTCTCAATTCCGCTTTTCAGCCGAACCAGTATTTCTTCCTTGGAGAGTATCCTGACCGACGCCACAAGATCTCGAATGTTGCGTTCGTTCCATTCCGTGATAGCCGTACCGGCTTGCCCCATTATATCGGCGGCCTCCTCCATGTGGCTGGTCAATTCTGCATCTTCTGCTTGCTGTTGTTCCAGCTCGACACGTTTGGCTTTCAGCTCTGCCTGCTGGGAAAGGATTGCCTTGAAACGTTCAATGTAGTCGGCACTATTGCCGGAGGTCACAGTGGTGAAGGCAGTGTCAAATTCTTGCGCCAGCATTTCCAGTTGGCGGTCAATCTCTGCGATGGTAAGTTCTCCGCTTCGGCTGGGATGTATCACCACCTGTAGATTTTCCGTGACCTGTCGGTGTCGAGAAAACATGACCAGCCAATGAATAGTGTAGGATGTACGCTGCGTACTATGCGCGAGGAGCGCAAGATGACCCGCGAAAAACTCTCTGAACGAGCTGAACTGGGATTGCGGCACGTGGCCGCCATCGAACTTGGCGAAAAGAATCCCAGCGTCGATACGTTGATTCGATTTGTTCGCAGCCTTGCCGCTCCGGCTGATCGGATATTCTATCCGGAGGCATATTCAGGTGACAGCGATATGAAGCTTATATCCAGGCTATCCGCGACGTGCTCACCCAAACAGAGAAAGATGATCATCGCGTTTATCGAAATGATGCTGGATCATGACGAGTTTGAATGAAGAAACATGACATTCCGTTTGGGATGTCATGTTTCTTTTTGGATAGAACGTGTATCTGCTTTGCGAAGCAAAAGGCTTAATTTCCTCAGCACAGCGGTGCAAATATCCGCAGGATCCCATCCACTATCCAGCGGTGTGAATAGTGCTTCATATCGTATGGCTTGACCTCGCAGCACTTTTCCTGCGTAGCAAGAAAGTCCTCCTTCACCTTTGCAACGATACCGGATCGGTAGAACAGCGAATTGTTTTCAAAATGGAGAAACAAACTGCGGTAATCCAAATTGACCGTTCCCACGGCAGCCACCCGGTCATCTGACACGAAGCCCTTTGCGTGTATAAATCCGGGGGTATATTCGTAGATCTTGATACCCTCGGTCAGCAGCACCTGATAAAAGCTGCGCGACATCCGAAAGATCAGTTTTTTATCCGGAATGCCCGGCATAATGATCCGCACATCCACACCGCGATGTGCCGCCGCGATCATGGCATCCATCAGGTCATCGCCCAGCATCAGGTACGGCGTAAAGAACCACGCATGATCCGTACTTTGAGAGAGTAAGTCGATATACAGCTTATTGCTGGTGGCCTCCCGATTCAGAGGGGAATCATAGTAGCTGACTACATAGCCATCTACGGCTGCCGGTCTGGCCGCTTCGGTGGTGCGCGGCGCAGGTAATGCAGGGACAGCGATGTGCTTCTGTCTGGAAAACGCATTCCAGAAGGTCAGGAACATGTGGGTAAAGCTCTCCACCGGTGCACCAGTCAGGCGGAAACCTATGTCCTTCCAGTGCCCGTACCGCCGCTCCAGATTGATATAGCAGTCCGCCAGATTGATACCGCCGCTATAAGCGATGTTTCCGTCCACGATCAGCATCTTTCGATGATCACGGTAATTGGCGGTTCCCTTTATTGCAAGAAGTGGATTGAACGTAACGCATGGGATGCCCAGCTCCTGCAGCTCCTTGGCATTCTTGAAGTTGAAGGTGGAGATACTGCCGAGATCGTCGTACATCACGCGCACATCCACGCCCTGCCGTACCTTTTCCACCAGTACAGCCATAATAGCATCCCACATACGCCCCGGCTCAATGATGAAGTATTCCATGTAAATAGAATGCTTTGCACTTCGCAGATCCGCAAGCATGTCCGGGAACATATCGTCACCCAGCGGATAATAGCGGACACCTTCGGCTAGACACAGTGGATAGCCGGTCTTGTCCTCCAGCCAGCGGAGTGTCTGCTCCATGCGCTTATCATCCTCAGCAAAGGGTGTTTCTCCGATGAAGAGCGGCGGTGGATCGCCGCTCTTTTGCACATTCTGCAAATGTTTCTTCAATGGCCGGGCTGTACGCTTGTTGCCAAAAAGCAGATAGAGCAATGCACCGGCCAGCGGCAGCGTTAAGATCACCAGCAGCCAGAGCAGCTTATAGGCGCTTTCGTCCCGCTTGATCATGATGTAGAGTACAAGGAAAAACGCAACAATAGACAGCGCCAGCGCAATATAGGTCGCATATGGGGCCAGCCATTTCACCAATAGCAATATCCAAAGCACCTGTAAAGCTGCCGCCGGAATGACTGCTAAAATGCGGCGGATCATTTTCCCCATCTATTTTCCTCCTTGTAGTGTTTAATGGAATTTCCCATTGGATCTGTTCCTTCGTTGCAGCGGATCCGATGGAAAATCATGCCGGATTACTGGTGAAAATTTACATGGATAATAAATTTAAAAGGAGAGAAGGATGTGTCCACTTCGGATACATCCTTCTCTCTTTCCTGCCCAACTGCCGCGGGCATCTATATGCTCAAACAGGGCCGATTGGATTAAGAGAATAAGAATGAGGTCAAAGTAGGAGAAATGTCATTGAAAGACGCCATTAGCAAAACGAAAAGTGCAGTTCGCCCTAGCCCTGTTGAACAGCCGTTTTTACCGTCCGCGTCCATAGTCTACTGCTGTTTTCTAAACTGAAACGAAACTACGGACGTTTTACTCTAATAATAAATGGAGCCGTTGGTCAGTCCGGTGGCTCCGGATATATCGGCCATTGTTGTCTGCTCATAGCCTTTTGCAAGCCGAAGCTGCCGACTTGCAAAAATACCGCCGACATCTTATAATAGGGAATAAGCTGGCAAAGGAGGTATCCCATGTCACAAGTCACCAAGCGGGCGCTGGAGGCGTCATTGAAAAAGCTTCTGCTGGAAAAGCCGCTGCACAAGATCACCGTCAGCGATATCACCGACGACTGCGGCATCAACCGCATGACCTTCTACTACCACTTCAAGGACATCTACGATCTGGTGGAGTGGAGCTGCGAAGAGGACGCCAGCCGCGCTCTGGCGGGCAAGAAAACCTACGAGACGTGGCAGCAGGGCCTTTTGCAGATTTTCGAGGCCGTGCAGGAAAACAAACCCTTCATTCTGAACGTCTACCGCTCCGTCAGCCGGGAGCAGGTGGAGAACTACCTCTACAAGCTGACCTACGACCTGCTGGAGGGCGTGGTGGAGGAGCAGGCCCAGGGCATGTCCGTGCGGCCGGAGGACAAGGCTTTCATCGCCACACTGTATAAATA
>CAVBAZ010000086.1:0-2436 GCA_963593515.1 Bacteroidaceae bacterium | reverse complement strand
GTAATAGGCCCAATAGGGCATAATCAAAACCTCCGGCTTAGCCGGAGGTTTTGATTATGCCGCTACTGTGTTTTTCGCTCATGACTTGTAATATTGCGTAGTTGCCTCCGAGTCAAATAGGAAATAAAGCTGTTACAGTCAAAATTATGTTCTCCAAGGATCGCACTATTTGGACAGCCACCCATACAGATGGGAAATACAGAACAGCATCGACAATCTTCTTTATACAGGCTCTGTTTTGTAATCTGGTAATATTCATTTTCAAACGGCTCTGAAGTATTCTGGGAAATGTTTCCGACAACATACTTCATCTGGCCAAAATGGTGTTCACATTTGTAAAGTTCACCGTTCGGGCCAATGCAAACATTACCGTTACATGATAAGGAACAAGGAATTCCATGAGCGAAAGCCAGCTTGTTGAAGTAGCTGTCCGCTGAATAGTGATCGACGATATATTGGGCAAATGAATGTTCCAAGTCAACAAATTTTCTATACAGTTCAGCCCTGCTCTCGGCTGGACCTTCATTCACAAAGGCGGGATATATTTTTATCATTCTGGAAAGTCCCATTTCCCCCAACAACAAATCAGAAAGCTGATAGGCCGGAGAAAAGTCGTTATTTCTAATGTTGATGCGAATTAGAATTGGAAGTCCACTTTGCGCCGCCATTTTTACGTTAGACAGGGTTATCCTATAATCTTCAACAGATGCCTGTTTTGACTGGCAGTATATTGTCTCAGTACCGTCAAAGGATATTTGGAGTTTCCTAATGTGTGTTCTTAGAAGGACATCTATGGCGTGTTGATTTAAAAACCTTCCATTGGTAATCAAGGATGACCTGTATTCTATATTCCGCTTCTCACAAAGATTCGCAAAAAAAAGCTCCATCTCTTCAATCTCTGCCAGACACAGAAGAGGCTCTCCCCCAAACCATGTGACCTGTAAACATTTTAAATGACAGTTCCTATCCACTTTGTTGCGTATAAATTTTTTTGTGTCAACTATAACACGTTGAGGCATATTGGAAAAAGATGTCCTCTGGTTTTCAAAGCAATACTGGCAGTGGTAATTGCAGTTCAATGTGGGCGCAATAACAAGGAACATATTTCCCGAATCAGTCTCTTCCATCATTCTATCGGCACGCTCAAGCACAAAGTTGTATTCGTCGAATGCTTCTGGAACGATAAAATGATTTTCTCGTAGACTTTCCAGTTCCTCACAACGATTAATGTCCGTGCCTTCAGAAGAAATGTACGCTAGGAGATTGTCATCGAGGACCGCAATAGCTCCGCTGAGCGTGTTCCACACGAAGCTCTTTCCACCTTCATTCGCAATAATATTATAAATCGATCTCTTGTATTTCACGGAAAACTCTCCTTGTTGTTAAAACGGACACGTTGCAAAACCGCAACATGTCCGTTTCAATATACAGTTTGTAGTCAATCAGAATTCTCAATACAGTTTGAGTCGGGATCGTAGTCATATGCTCCACCGCAGCACCCAGCAGCAATGTTTACATTGTAGGATCCTGTCACAACGATTTCCATATTCGATGTCTCCTTTCCTCGTTTTTCTATGCACTCCCATCCAAAGCGTTCGGCATTTTCAGATCAGATGTCCAAATTCACGCGAGGTGTTTTTCATCCACTGAAACCAATCTCCAGAACAACAGATTCAGTCAGTATTCTATAAAGAGAGTCGGATTACTATTCTGCCTATACGCATGTATATTATATCACATTTCTATCCATTTTCAATACGTTTCTCTCGAAAATGCAAGTCGAACATGCGCCGCGCCGACCGCGCATTTTTACAGCGCGTCGAACTCCTCACGGCTCAAAAGCAGGTTCAGTGCGTCCAGCAGGCCCGTGGTGGTCAGATGCTCCGGCAATTGCAGCGCCCGTATCAGCTCAGCACGGCGCGCCGCGCTGCCGGGGCCGATAAGGCCCTTGTCCATCAGGTCGGCACGGGTGATGCCCGCGCTCTGCTTCACCGGCTCCTCCCCCTCGAAGGTGGCGCCGCAGCTGCGCAGGGCTTGCAGCAGCACGTCGGGAGACATACCCTCCACGCCCAGCTTGCCCTCCTTGCCGCCCTTGCGCTTGCGGCGTTCCTTGCCCATCACGTCGGGGACATACGCCTGCTTCACCTGCTCCGGCGGCAGTGCCCCCTTGAGGTGATTGCGGATGACAAAGCCCGCGCCGTCGGGGTCGGTCAGCAGTATCACGCCCCGCTTTTCCGCCAGGCGGCGGAAATAGGCCAGCTTCTCCTTATCGTGGAACACACCGAAGCCCTCAGTGGTCAGGATCACCGCATCCACCACCTGAGACAGGGCGTTTTTGTCGTAGCGGCCCTCCACGATGATGACCTCACGGATGCGGGGCTTCACCGCTCACCTGCCAATTCCATCAGGAACAGCTTCAGCTCCGCTTCGCTGTCC
>CAVBAZ010000085.1:0-2504 GCA_963593515.1 Bacteroidaceae bacterium | reverse complement strand
GGAGGACACGACCTCGCTCACCACGCGGATGGCGTAGGGGAACTCCTCCACGGGAGGAATGACGGGCAGCAGGGCGCGCTCGGCCAGCGCGCCGTGGCCGATCTCGCGGCGGCCGGGGCTGCGGGCGGGCTTGGCCTCACCCACGGAGTAGCCGGGGAAGTTGTAGTGGTGCATATAGCGCTTCTCGGTCTCTTCCCAGATGGTGTCCAGCTTCTGGTTGGCGGACAGGGTGTCCAGCGTGCAGACGCTCAGCACCTGGGTCTGGCCGCGGGTGAACAGGCCGGAGCCGTGAACACGGGGCAGCACGCCCACCTCGGCGTCCAGAGGACGGATCTCGTTCTTCTGGCGGCCATCCACACGGTGGCCCTCCAGCAGCCATGCCTTCACGATCTTCTTCTGGAACTTGTAGGTGATCTCGTCCAGATACTGATCCATGTTGGGATAGTCCTCAAGGAACAGCTCATGCCACTTCTCGATCAGCTGGTTCCAGCGGGCCTCGCGGACGTTCTTGTCGTCGGTGTCCATGGCGGCCTTGGCGTCGTCCATGGTGGCGGCCACGATCTTGTCAAACAGCTCCTGATCGAAGTCGGCGTGGGGATAGTCAAACTTGGGCTTGCCGATCTCGGCCACCATCTGGTTGATGAGGGCGATCTGCTTCTGGTTCTCCTCGTGGGCCATCTTGATGGCCTCGAACATGGTGTCGTTGGTCACCTGATTGGCGCCCGCCTCGATCATGACCACCTTCTTGCCGGTGGAGACCACGGTCACGTCCAGATCGGAGACCTTGCGCTGCTCACTGTCGGGGTTGAGGACCAGCTTGCCGTCCACCAGACCTACCTTCAGGGCGCCCACGGGGCCGTTCCAAGGAATGTCGGAGATGGCCAGCGCGGCGGAGGTGCCGATCAGGGCGGCGATCTCAGGGGAGCAGTCGTGATCCACGGCCATGACGGTGCACATCACGGACACATCATTGCGGAAATCGTAGGGGAACAGCGGACGGATGGGGCGGTCGATGACGCGGGAGGTCAGAATGCCCTTCTCGCCGGGGCGGCCCTCGCGGCGGTTGAAGCTGCCGGGGATGCGGCCCACGGAGTACATCTTCTCCTCAAAGTCCACGCTCAGGGGGAAGAAGTCGATGCCGTCGCGGGGACGGGCGGAGGCGGTGACGCAGCACAGCACGCGGGTGTCGCCGTAGCCCACCATGACGGCGGCGTTGGCCAGCTCAGCCAGCTTGCCCACCTCGAGGGTCAGGGGACGGCCGGCCAGATCCATGGTGTACTTGTGGTACTGGGGGAATTGGCGATGGGTGATAATAGTCGACATGTCGTTTCTCCTTTTTGTAAAAATATGGCGCTGTCATCCATGCCGCCACCACCGTTTAGCACTTGAAAACGCCCCGAAATCCGCCGTTTCGGCACATTTTCAACTGCTAAAGGCCAGTCTTGGCACAGACGGCAAAACGTGAAAGAAGGGTGATGCGCGTGCGCACATCACCCTGTTTCAACAAATTACTTACGCAGACCCAGCTTGGCAATCAGGGCACGATAACGCTCGATGTCCTTCTTGGCCAGGTAGTCCAGCAGACGGCGGCGCTTACCGATCATCATCTGCATACCACGGCGGCTGTGGAAGTCGTGGGGATGAACCTTCAGGTGAGCGGTCAGCTGGCTGATACGCTCGGTCAGAATGGCGACCTGCACCTCAGGGGAGCCGGTGTCGGTAGCATGGGTGCGGTTGTTCTCGATAATCGCGGTCTTCTGGTCTTTCAGCATCATAGTGTGTTTCCACCTTTCTTGAATTTTGCCGTGCCGCTGCGTCGTGGGACAGGTGAATGATCCGCATAACGAAGCCGGACGGCCATAAACATGCACATTAACGTGCCTAAATAGAATATCACAGAAAATCAAGGTTGTAAAGTATTATTTTGCGGGATCTGGCGAGATTTTTGGGGTAAAATTTCGTAGGGCGGCGATGCCCACGCAGTGAAACAAGTGCCCTTGGGGTACATCGACCCGAACAAAACGCGAGGGCGTTTCCGGTAAATGGCGGGGCGTCGAGGACGCCGCCCCCTACGAAGTTCTATCGGTGGTCGATGCGTAGGGGCCGGCGTCCCCGACGGCCCGAACAAAATACGAGAACAGTTCCGATAAATGACGGCGGGGTGTGGTCACCCCGCCCTACAAATCTCTATCGGTCGTCGTTTCGTAGGGCGGCCTGACCACAGGCCGCCGCACGATAAACGAAAAAGCTTTACCCTCGCACCTCGATCGCTCCGGTGGGGCAGCTGTCGGCGGCCTCCTGGGCCGTCAGGCGGCAGTCCTCCGGTACGGGATCGGTGATGGCGTGGGCGGGCGCGCCGTCATCCAGCGAGAAAACCTCCGGACAGATGCTGGGACACAGCCCGCACTGGATGCAGGCTTTCTGGTTCACGTTTGCGTACATAGCAGCACACTCCTCGTATAATAAGTTTCAAAGTTAATATTTCAGGTATCAGCAGGCTTTGA
>CAVBAZ010000084.1:0-2502 GCA_963593515.1 Bacteroidaceae bacterium | reverse complement strand
TTGCGCACCGGCGACGGTGCTGGCGGTGACGATCTCCATGCTGTGCCTGTTCGCGCGGTACCAGTAAAGCAAAAGAGAACACGTCCGGGCATGCGTACCCGGACGTGTTCTTTTTTGAAGAAGAATGGAAAATGGTCTATGTAAACGGATCTGTTACTTGCCCAGCGTCTTGCCCATCTCGCGGCAGGCGTTCAGCGCCGCGTCGTCGGGAGCTTCGCAGCAGGTGACGCTCTCGCACACCAGATTCACACCGGCGCTGTCGCAGTCCTTTTCCCAGCTGCGCATCCACTCGCCGTCGCCCCAGCCATAGGAGCCGAACAGCGCCACGCTCTTGCCGCTGAGGCTGTTCTTGCAGTTGTCGAACATGGGCTGGAAATCTACCTCCTCCAGCACCTCGCTGCCCATGGCGGGGCAGCCGAAGGCGATGGCGGAATAGCCATTCAGGGAACCCACCTGATCGGGGGTCATCACGGTGACCTCCGCGCCGACTTCCTTCATGCCCTCTGCCACGGCGTTGGCCATAGCCTCCGTGTTGCCGGTGCCGCTCCAATAGATCACAGCAGTCTTTTTCATAGTCGTTGTCCTTTCTTTTTTACGAATTTATTGTATCAACCCGCCACTGCCAGCTGTCCGATATCGGAACCGGAACGCCACAGGGCGCAGTAGATCTCCGTGCATTTCTTGAACTGGTCGAACATCCGCCGCGCCTTCTCCACGTCGCCGTAGACCTTCCACAGTCCGGCGCACTTGAAGTCGCAGGCCCGGTGCTCGATAAAGCCCTTCACATCCTCCGGCGGATAGCTGAGGAACAGGCCCACCTCGTGGGGAAACTCGCCGTTTTCCCGGAAGCGGCGGATCAGCCTGGCCACGCACCGCTGGCAGCCGTCGCAGGGATAACCCGCCTGCTGTAAAATGTCCTGCGCCGTCTCGCTCTCCAGATCACGCCGCAGCTCTGCCGGACGGTACAGGTACAGCAGCGCCTGCTGGCCCAGATAGCGGATGGGCAGCAGACACAGCCCCTTGGGCACCAGCTGCCGGTTCAGCCGCCGGATGTCCGCCAGCAGCGACGCCCGGTCGTCGCAGGGGCAGGGGAACAGGCTGCCGGTCTTGATGCCCGCCAGTGTGGGCGCGCATTGCTTGATCAACAATTCTTCTGACATATGCGGCCTCCTCTCGTTGCTAGTATGGTGGATGTGGGGATCACTATGCATTAGTTAGCAAAAGCTAACCGATGAACTTTAAAAAAGCTGCCATGTTTGGCAGTCCTTTTTACGGAGTTTCACCCACTGGAACTATGGGCAGTATAGCACAGGCCGCGCCGTTTGGCAAGACCCTTTTTGAAAAAATTTCCAGAATATTGCTCAGGCGAACACCAGCTGTACCAGCAGCATATATACCACCGTGCCCGCGCCGATGGACAGCAGCACGTTGCGCTTCCACAGGTGCAGTCCCGTCACCACCGCCAGCGCGATCAGCTCCGGTAGGCCGTGGGGCGCGGCGGCAATGTCCACGTTCCGCAGGCAGTACACCACCAGCAGGCCCATCATGGCGGCGGGCAGGGTGCGGCCCAGATACTCCACCACCTTGGGAATGGGTTTGTTGTCGGGGAACAGCAGGAAGGGGAGGAAGCGGGTGATGATGGTGCCCAGCGTCACCGCGCCCACGATGATAAGCGCCTGTGTCGTTGTCAGTGTCATAGCTTTTTCCTCCCCAACAGTAATACGATCAGCACCAGCACCATGGCGGGGATCACCAGATTGTCCGCGCCGAACACCGCCAATGCGGCGGCGGAGCACACGAGACCGATGACGCCGCTCATGCGGTTCTGAGGATTCTTCACCTGCTCGATGAACAGCACCACGAACAGGCCCGTCAGGGCGAAGTCAAGGCCCGTGGTGTCAAAGGTGATGAACCGGCCCGCCACAGCGCCCAGCACCGAGCCTGCCGCCCAGTAGCCGTAGTTCAGCAGCGACACCGCCAGATAGAAGTCCTTCCGCGGCACATCCGCGGGCGGCTCCACCGAGGAGACGATGGAGAATGTTTCGTCGCTGAGGGTGTAGATCAGCACGCCCTTGGCCGCGCCGAGGCCCCGGTATCTGCCCAGCATGGACACGCCGTAAAACAGGTGGCGGGCGTTGACCATCAGACTCATCAGAAGCGCCTGAATGGGGTCAAAGGCAGTGGTCAGCAGCGTGATGGCCACGAACTGCATGCTGCCGCAATAGGCGAGACAGCACATCAGCAGTACCCATGGCACGCCGTAGCCCTTGGTCTGCATCAGCACACCGTAGGCGATGCCCAGCACCAGATATCCGGTCAGCACCGGAATGGTCTGGGGGAACGCGGTACGGATCGCTTGAAGGGCGGGATGCTGCTTTTTCTCCATACATCCACCTCCGGATAAAGAAGCTGTAAAGTGTTCTCAATTATATACAATACAGCGGGGAAAATCAAGAAAAGTTTACAATTACCGCCTTGATTCTCCGTATGGATGTGATATCG
>CAVBAZ010000083.1:0-2255 GCA_963593515.1 Bacteroidaceae bacterium | reverse complement strand
CAAGGGACATGTAGGTGTCCATGGCGAAGATATCCAGTGTCTCGGTCTTGGGCGTGCCGCAGGCCGTCAGTGAAAGCGCCGTCAGGCAGGCCAGCAGCAGGCAGGTCAGCCTCTTCATAACTCACGCCGCCCTTCCAGCGCCCGCATCAGCGTGGCGTCATCGGCAAATTCCAGATGGCCGCCCACGGGGATGCCGTAGGCAAGGCGGGTCACCTTCACGCCGAAGGGCTTCAAAAGCCGGGCAATATAAAGCGCCGTAGCTTCGCCCTCGGTGTCGGGGTTGGTGGCCATGATGACCTCCTGAATACCGCCCTTGGCCACACGGTCCAGCAGGGATTTGATCTGCAAATCGTCCGGCCCCACATGGTTCATGGGGGACAGCACGCCGTGGAGCACATGGTAATGGCCGTTGAACTCCCGGCTGCGCTCGATGGCCAGCACGTCGCGGGGATCGGCCACCACGCAGATGATCGTATCGTCCCGGCGGGGATCGGCGCAGATGGGGCATAGGCCGCCCGCCGTCAGGTTGCGGCACACGGGGCACAGCGTCACGCTGCGCTTGGCGTCCACGATGGCGTTGGCAAAGGCCTCTGCTTCCTCCATGGGAAGGTTCAGCACATGGAAGGCCAGACGCTGGGCGGATTTGCCGCCAATGCCGGGCAGGCGGGCAAACTGCTCCACCAGCTTTTCAAGGGGCGCGGGAAAGTATTCCATGGGTTCAACCTCTCAGTTCTTTGATGCGCTGGGGGATATCCTCCGCCTTGTACACAGCGCTGCCGGCCACCAGCACATTGGCTCCGGCATAGATGCACTGATGGCAGGTGTTGGCGTCCACGCCGCCGTCCACCTCCAGCTCGCAGGCGGGGTTCATGGCATCGATGTAACCCCGGATAGTCTGCACCTTTGGCATCATGTCGGCCATGAATTTCTGGCCGCCGAAGCCCGGCTCCACCGTCATCACCAGAATGATGTCGCACTCGCTGATGAATGGCAGCACGGCGCTGGCGGGGGTCTTGGGCTTCACCACCACGCCGGCCTTCTTGCCCTTGGCGTGGATAAGCCGCAGGGCCTCGTGGATGTTCTCCTCGGTGTCCGCCTCCACATGGCAGGTGACGATATCGCCGCCGGCGTCGCAGAACTGCTCCACATACCGCACCGGGCGGTCGATCATCAGGTGAACGTCCAGCGGCAGGCTGGTGGTGGGGCGGATGGACTTCACCACTGGGATACCAATGGAAATATTGGGCACGAACAGGCCGTCCATCACATCCACATGGACGTAATCGGCGGTGCTGATCCGTTCGATATCACGCTGGAGGTTGGCGAAATCCGCCGACAGGATGGAGGGTGCGATCTTGATCATGGTGGTGCTCCTTTCACCGCACCGGTCCCGGCGATGCGGCATATGATACAGTAAGCGGCGCAGCGCCGGCGCTCTCCCGCGCGGCGCGCTTTCGTCCTGTACGGCGCTGAGGGGCCGCTTTTCAGATAGGGGGCCGGTGGGATCACATCCTGCCGGCCTCCAGTGTGCTTTACCATCGAAATATTATACCAATTCCCCCGTTGGATTGCAACAAAGAGTTCCCGTGCAATCCGTCAATATGAATAAAAATTTGACCAATTTGTTAATTTTCCTGATGTGGCCTTTACCTTTCCCGCATTTTCCGGTAAAATAATTCGTCGTGATCGTATACTCTTTAGGAAATCGAGGCGGAGTTATGAGTTTCTTCCAACGTCTGCGCAACGGGCTGAGCCGGTTCATGTATGGCCGCAACGGCGCTGACCAGCTGGGTCTGGGTATCATCTGGGCGGCCATCCTGCTGGATATCATCGGCATGCTGACGAAAAAGATCCCCCTGCTGTCCAGCATCATCGGCGCTGTTACCACGGTGATGGTGCTGTGGGCACTGTTCCGGGTGTTCTCCCGGAATCTGGAAAAGCGCCGGGCAGAGAACGCCGTCTTTCTGCAAAAGGTCTGGTGGCCTCTCAAGCGGAAATTCAGCAGCGGCAAGCAGCAGCGGATGGACAAGGAGCACAAATACTTCACCTGTCCCAACTGCAAGACCGTGTGCCGCGTACCGGTGGGCAAAGGCAAGATCGTCATTACCTGCCCCAAGTGCAGGCATGAGATCCGCGGGCGCAGTTGAAACAACATCAGCAATGAGCCTTCCGGCCAAGCCGGAGGGCTCATTTTTCGTCAAAACAGCCGGAAAACCCCGCCATACGGCGGGGGTTTCCCGCTGACAATATGTTGA
>CAVBAZ010000082.1:0-9925 GCA_963593515.1 Bacteroidaceae bacterium | reverse complement strand
CACCTTCTGCGCGCCGGACTCGGCCAACGCCTTGTTGATAAGGTCGGTGAAGGGATTGGCCCGGCTGGTCTCCCAGATGACGGCGGCGTCGCCGATGGCCTTGCCCGCCGCCTCGGTATAGCGGCTGTCGGTAAAGTACCAGCTGCCTTTGCGGGTCACCACCGCCACGCCCTCGCCCATAAAGCCGGTGGCGTAATAGCAGTTGGATTCGCCGGTCAGCAGCATGGCGTCCAGTTCGCCCAGATGGGCCGCGATGTGTTCCAGATGGTTCATGATGATTTCTCCTATGTCACATTATTTATGTTATTCTCTTTCACGGGCCAGCCTCTTGAATGGGGCCTGCATGGCGTGGAGCACCCTCTGCCACGGTGTCACCGCGCCGCCTGCCGGCTCCACCATCAGCGCGGCGGCGCCCGCCAGATTGGCCGCCAGCATATCCGTCAGCAGCTTGTCGCCCAGCATGGCGGTCTCTCTTGCGGTAACGCCCGCCCTGGCCATGGCCCGGCGCAGCCCCCTGGTGGACGGCTTCTGGGCATGGCCCACATAGTCGATGCCCAGTGCGCGGCAGAAATCGTCCACCCGCTTACTGCTGCGGTTGTTGGACAGGATCATCACCGTGATCCCGGCGGCCTTCAGGCCGTCGATCCACGGCTTTACGCCCTCCGGCGGCGTTTTCACTGACTTGGGCGCCAGCGTATAGTCCAGATCGCACAGCAGGAGCCGCACGCCCTTTTCCCGCAGCAGCTCCGGCGTCACGTTGTCATAGGCCGCCAGCAAACGGTCAGGCCGCAAAGAAAGCCGCATGATCTTCCGTCCCCTCTCATAGAATTAGGTACAGTATAGCAGTCTTTACCGAAAAAAACAAGGGGGCGGGAGTATGCAGTTCTATCTGGCGGCAGGCGCGGGCGACACGCTGCCGCGAGGCCATTTCCGTCCGGTGCGGGCCGTCTACCGTCTGGGGCCGCGGCTGCTGTCGGCGCTGGGAAACGTCCCGGCACAAGGCGGACTGATGCTGGTAGGTGACAGTCAGGAGTGCGGCAGCGACGACGTGCTGGCGCGGGACATTCTGTGGGAGTGTCTGCGCCGCAGCTACGACGGCATCGTGCTGGACTGGCACCACAGCGGCACGGAGCACGGCGGGCTGACCGCCAGAGTGGGCCGGCTGTGCGGCCAATACGGCCGCCGCCTGTTCGTGCCGGAAAAATACGCCGCCCACGCGCCGCAGGCCACCGTGCTGGTAAACACCGCCGTGACCGGCGGCACGCTGAAAAGCTGTCTGGACGACGCCGTCCGGCGCTTCGGCTCCGCCCGTATCGCGCTGGATCTGGAGCGGCTGCGGCTGGACTTCACCCTGCCCCACTCCGCCGGGCTGCGCCGGGCGCTGTCGCTTACCGAGCTGCGGCGGCTGCGGGAGGGAAAGGCGCTCTACCTCTCGGAGGAGCTGTGCGCCCGCTATTTTACCTACCGCGCCGGAAACGACAACCACTATGTGCTGTTCGACGATGCCCAGACCCTGCGCAGGAAGGCCGCCATGGCGGAAAACATGGGCATACGCGAGGCGTTCTTCATGCTGCCGGAGGTCGTGGACATCGCCGGCGAGCTGCTGGGATAAGAAAAGCCCCCTGCTTGGCAGGGAGCTTTTCCTTATTCGTAGCTGTCCATATATTCGCCGTCCACATACAGCTGCACGGCAGAGATGCCCTCCAGCGACCGCAGGGAGTACATGACGCCCAGCAGCATCTGCTGCGCGGCATCGTCATCCATTCCCTCCAAACCGGCGGAAAGCGCGTTCAGCTGGCATACGCCGTCCTCCACCCGTGCCGTCAGGCCGGTAAAGCCCTCCGGCAGCAGCGGCTGCAGGCCCTCGGCCGACGGGCCGTCCGCCAGCGCTGACAGCACCACGTCCGCCGCCGACTGGCCCTCATACTGGGTCAGCAGCCGTTCCTCCGCCGTCAGCACGCCGTCGGCATCCGGGAAATACAGCTGTGCCGTCAGCGTCCGCACCACGTCGTCCATGGAGGTCAGCAGCACATCGCTGGCCAGAAACATGTTGCTGTCACGATAGGCCAGCTCCTGCCCATTCACGGTGATACGCACAGCGTAAACGCCCTCCAGCTGGGTCAGTGACAGCGCCACGCAGTAGTCCGCGATGGTCAGCGCCATGCCGCTGAGCTGGCCGTAGCTTCCGGCAAAGTCCACCCACGCGGTGCCGCCCTTCATGTCCACCGAGCGCAGCGTCGTACCGGAGGGAATGGGCGTCCGGAAGCCCTTCTCCTGACACTCGCCCATCAACAAAGCCAGCACCTCCTCCGCCTGCGCCGTCTTGTCGCCCGCCGGCAGCGTGCCCCAGTCCACGGTCACATGGTCGATGGCGTCGCCGCCCCGGTGGGTGTCCAGCGCCGCGGGATAGTACAGCCGCAGGCCGTCCTTTTCTCCGGCGCTCTGCGCCACGGCGCAGCCTGCCAGCAGGCAGAGGCTCAACATCAGCGCCGCAATGCTCCGCAGTCGTTTCATGCCTCCTCACCGCCTTCCTGCGCACGGGGCAGCCGGACGGTGAACACCGTGCCGCCGCCCTTTCTGGCCCCGGCGGTGATCTGACCGCCACGGCTCTCCACCGTGTCCTTTACGATGGACAGGCCCAGTCCCGTGCCGCCGATGGCGCGGGAGCGCATCTTGTCCACCCGGTAAAACCGCTCGAAAATATGGGGCAGGTCATCCTCCGGGATGCCGATGCCGTTGTCCTCCACCGTCAGCACCACCCAGTCGCCGTCCACCCGGGCGGCAGCATGAACGAAGCCGTCGGTACCGGAGTATTTGATGCCGTTGTCCATCAGATTATAGAGGATCTGATGGACGTCGTCCTCGGTGGCCAGCGCCACCGTATCCGGCTCCGCTTCGCAGGTCAGGGTAACGCCCTTTTCCTTGGCCAGAATGGCCAGCATGCGGGCCACCCGCTCCAATACCGGCGCCACCTCCACCGGTGCCACAGGCTGTACCGCGCCGCTGTCCAGCCGCGTCAGACGCAGCAGGTTCTCCGTGATGCGGGTCAGGCGCTCGGCCTCGCGGCCGATGTCGCCCACGAACTCGCGGGTGGTATCGGGATCCATGTCGCCGGTCTGCAAAATGGAGTCTGTCAGCAGCCGGATACCGGCCAGCGGCGTTTTCAGCTCGTGGCTGGCGTCGGATACGAACCGGCGGCGGGCATCCTCCGTGGTTTGCAGACGGTCGGTCAGGCTGTTGAACTCCGCCGCGATCTGGCCGATCTCGTCCCCGCCCTTCACGGCGGCGCGGTGGCTGTACGCGCCCTCCCGCACCTTACGGATGGCCGACAGCAGGTCGGTGATCTGGGCCGTCAGCACACGGCTCAGCAGGATCGACAGCAGGATGACGCCCAGTGCGATCAGCACGGAGATCTTCATCAGATTGGACTGGAAGCTTTTCAGAATGTCCGCCTGCTCCGTATCGTACTCATAGGCGTATACCGCGCCCACAATCTGGTTGTGGTACACCACCGGCGAGGCCATACGGCTGAGGAACGCGGCGGAATCATAATAGCAGTAAAAGGCGTCGTTGCCCTCCAGCGCCTGCACGATCTCCGTATAGAAGGCGTACAGACCCACCGCGCCGTTCTCCTCGCGGGTGTCGTACAGGATGCGGCCCGCCGTATCGGTCACCAGCACGCGGGACGCGCCCGTCTCCCGCACGGAGCTGAGGGCGCGGGTCACGTTCTCCTCGTCCAGCTGCTTCAGGCCGCCCAGCGATGCCTCGATGATCTTCACGGCGCTTTTCATGGAGGTCTCCTTGGACTTGAACACCATGTTCTGAGATTGCAGCAGCGGATAGGTGTTCAGCAGCACCAGCACCGCGGCGATCACCAGAATGTAGCTGACGCCGAACTTAAATTGTAGGCTGGTTTTCCCCCTGAAAATAGTAACCCACTCCCCACTTGGTCAAGATATACACCGGCTCGGCCGGTACGCGCTCCAGCTTTTCCCGCAGACGGCGCACATGCACGTCCACCGTGCGGTAATCTCCGGCATAGGAGTAGCCCCACACCAGATCCATCAGGCTCTCCCGGCTGTATACCCGCCTGGGATTCTTCATCAGCAGCTCCAGAAGATCGTACTCTTTAGCGGTCAGATCAATGGTCTTTCCGTCCCGGATGGCCACCCGCTGCTGGGTGTCCAGACTCAGGTCGCCCACCGTCAGCAGCGTTCGGTTCATCTCCGTCCGGCCGGCGCTGCGCTTCAAAAGCGCCCGGATGCGGGCCTTCAGCTCCAGAATGTTGAAGGGCTTGGTCACATAGTCGTCCGCGCCGCAGGCAAAGCCCATCAGCTTGTCGGCATCCTCGCTGCGGGCCGTCAGCATGATGATGGGCACGTCGGAAAACTCCCGGATCTTCATGCAGGCCTCGGTGCCCGACAGCACCGGCATCATCAGATCGAGAATGATAAGGTCAAAATTCTCCTTCTTCGCCAGCTCCACGGCGGCTTCGCCATCGTAGGCGGCGGTGACCTCATAGCCCTCGTTGGTCAGATTGAACGTAATGCCCTTTACCAGCAGCTTCTCGTCGTCCACCACTAATATCTTCATGGCGTCACCTCCTGAAAAATGTTTACAATTGGCACTCGCCTCCCCGTTGACGGCGGCGGGTATCTCGTTTATAATAATGAGTTGAACACTGATCGCGGAGCCTGTGCGTTCCCTGCTCTGACATACATTACCCACCTCATTATAGCACATATGGAGAAAAAGTCATTATGAAATTCCGCCGTTTTTGCACCGTTTTTCTGCTGCTGGCCCTGCTGCTGACCCAGCTGCTGCCTGTGACCGCCTATGCCACGGGTACTGGGGACACTTCGGATACCGAAGTAGTTGACATCCATCTGGAGGCCAAGGCCGCCCTGCTGGTAGACGGCGCCACCGGGACGGTGCTGCTGGATCAGGACGCCCACACCAAGCAGTATCCCGCCAGCATCACCAAGGTGATGACGGCCCTGCTGGTATTCGAGGCCATCGAGCGCGGCGAGCTGCGGCTCAGCGACCCCATCACCGCCAGCGCCAACAGCGTGGCGGGACTGCCGGACGATGCCAGCACCGCCGATATCGTGGCGGGCGAAACGCTGACGGTGGAGCAGCTGCTGTACTGTCTGCTGGTGGTATCCGCCAACGAGGTGGGCAACATTCTGGCCGAGGCCGCCCACACCAAGCAGTATCCCGCCAGCATCACCAAGGTGATGACGGCCCTGCTGGTATTCGAGGCCATCGAGCGCGGCGAGCTGCGGCTCAGCGACCCCATCACCGCCAGCGCCAACAGCGTGGCGGGACTGCCGGACGATGCCAGCACCGCCGATATCGTGGCGGGCGAAACGCTGACGGTGGAGCAGCTGCTGTACTGTCTGCTGGTGGTATCCGCCAACGAGGTGGGCAACATTCTGGCCGAGGCCGTCAGCGGCAGCGTCACCGCCTTCGTGGCGGACATGAACCAGCGGGCACAGGAGCTGGGCTGCGAGAATACACATTTTGTCAACACCTCCGGCCTGCCGGATAACGAGCATTACACCACCGCGTGGGACATCTACCTGTTCACGCGCGAGGCCATGAAGTACGACGAATTCATGACCATCTGCAACACCAAGGCCTACGAGGTGCCCGCCACCAACAAGAGCGACGCCCGCGAGCTGCACAGCACCAACTATCTGATCTCCAACTGGCGCGCCACCGGATATCTTTACGACGGTGCGCAGGGCATCAAGACCGGCTCCACCGACTCGGCGGGCTACTGTCTGGTGTCCTCCGCCATCAACAGCGGACGGCAGCTGATCTCCGTGGTGCTGGGCGCCAGAATGATGCAGACCGAGGCCGGTGACATGAAGGTGGGCAGCTTCACTGAGACCAGCCGCCTGTTTGACTGGGGCTTCAAATATTTCGTCACCAAAACTGTGCTGACCGCGGAGGAGATCATTCAGGAGGTGCCGGTGGCCCTCAGCAAGGAGACCGCGCAGATCGCCGTCCACCCCGCCTACACCGCCGAAGCGGTACTTCCCATAAACGTGACGCCGGAAATCCTCCAGCGCACCGTTACCCTGTATGAGGATGTGGTAGACGCGCCGGTAACGGCGGGACAGGAGCTGGGCTCCATCACCCTCAGCTATGACGGCGTGGATTATGTGACCGTGCCGCTGCTGGCCGTGGCCGATGTGAACGCCAGCCGATTCCTGATCGTCAAGCACGCCCTGAAGGAGTTCTTCTCCCGCACCATCGTCAAGATCCTGCTGGTGGTGCTGGTGATCCTTGTGGTACTGATCGTCCTGTTCGGCAAGACCTTTATGCGCCGCCGCCGTTACGGCAGCAGCCGCAGCCGCCGCACGCACCATCGCAGCTACCGCGGCCGCCGCTTCCGGTAATTGCCCATGACCATTCTCTATCAGGACAAATACCTTGTGGTGGCCGTCAAGCCGGTGGGCGTGCTGTCGGAGGACGACCCCAAAGCGGCTTGCATGCCGGCGCTGCTGCGGGAGCATTATCGTGCACTGGGCGAAAAGGACGATATCGCCACCGTACACCGGCTGGACCGCGTCACCGGCGGCGTGATGGTGTTCTCCCGCCGTAAGGAGATCACCGGAAAGCTCATCGCCGCCGTAGCCGCCCATGAGATCACCAAGGAATATCTGGCCATTCTGCGGGGCCATCCGGAGAAGGACGCCGATACGCTGACCGATCTGCTGTTCCGCGACGCGCAGCATAACAAGAGCTATGTGGTGCAGCGGATGCGCAAGGGCGTGCGGGAAGCCACGCTGGACTATACCGTGCTGGACAGGACCGACGCCCTGACGCTGGTGAAGGTACGGCTCCACACCGGGCGCACCCATCAGATCCGGGTGCAGTTCTCCCACCGGGGGCTCCCCCTGCTGGGCGATATCCGCTACGGCAGCAAGGCGGACTGCTCCGCCGCGCTGTGGTCGTATCATCTGGCCTTCACCCACCCCGTCACCGGTCAGCCGGTGGATGTGACCTGTCCGCCGCCCAACGCCTATCCGTGGAACATCTTCCCCGCGTTGGCGCAATAAGACAACAAAGCATCAGCCCAAACACCATGCGGTGTTTGGGCTGATGCTTCTTTTCGTATCCTTAGTCGCAGATCACATCTGTGGCAAGCTTCACCGATTCTTTTCCGTTGTAGTACATCATATTGGCATAGATGTTGTCATCCTTATCCACGGAATTATATTTCAGATAAGTAAAGCTGTCGGGGTCAAGGCCGCCCCAAGCCATTCCGCTGTCAAGGCCATAGTAAAGGACCTCGCTGGCGATCTTCTCAGCGCTTTCCGCACCGTACTCCCAGTACATCAGCGTGCCCTGCTTTTTATAGGTACCCTTGACCTCTTCCAGATCCTTGTAGAAGAACACGCCGGAACCGTCCACGGAATAGCGGCAGTTCAAATACGCATAGGAACTTCCAAGTGCACAGCCTACATCCGACGCAACCTTCACCGGTTCCTCCGTGCCAAGCTTATAGCAGTAAAGCGTACCGAAATCGCTGCTGCAATCTTTCATATAGTACACATAATCCTGGCAATCGGTAAGCACGAACATATCCACATCGCTGGCGATCTTCTGCTCGTCCGAGATCTCAGTGCCGGACACCTTGGCCCAGTACAGCGTATTGTCCGTATTCTTGTAGACGATCATATCGTTCTGCACATAGAAATCGTCCACCTTGGACAGGATTCGCTCGCGGTCGCCGTCAGCGGAAATGCAGTACACATTTGTTCCTTCCTCCGCATCCACAGCCACATACAGATTCTTCACATCTTTCGCCTTAATGCTGTCCACATAGCCCGCTTCAGAGAACAGCAGCGTATTGGCAACCTCAGCGCCCAGCTTGGCCTTGATCAGTTCGCCGCCCACAGGCTTGATCCAGAGCGTATCGGCGTGCAGATTTGCGATGACCGCCATCTTCTCATCCGTCGTGAAGTTCACTCGGGTGTAGTTGTACTTGCTGTCCACCTCACCGAGCTTCTCTGTCTCTCCGTTTTCGCTGATAACGATGGTGTGCGAGCTCTTGGCTTTTTCCACCCACACAGCAAGCAGGCCGTCATTGGAAATATCCTCTACCTCTACCTCGCCAGTCGCGGAACCGAGTTTCTCCGGTTCGGTCTCTGTACTTTTCAGCACATAAATATTGCCCGCATCGGTAGCGTACAGAATCGTAAGCGTATCATCTGCCACAACATCGGAGCTCATTTCGCTCAGCGTTTTGCCGACAAGATCACTGAACAGGACTCTGTAGCCAACTTCTTCCTCATCCATATAGAAGAAGCCCTCGTCACGAACCACGCCCAACAGATCGCCATTCTCCGCGACAATTTTCTTTTCAGACTGCTTCTGATCCGTCACATAGAGGGTGCCGTCCTTCAGCAGCACCACGACATGCTTCCGATCCTTTGTGATCGCAGCATCCTGAACCTCATCGTTGATCGTAATGCAGCTTCCGTCCATCATGGAGATATAGGCAGTGCCGTCATCCGCCATCCGCGCGTAAAGCACCTTCGGCTCTGTCGCCTCTTCAGGCGCCTTGCCCGCCGCAGGCGTTTTGCCGCCAAGCAGGAGGACCAGCGCCACCACGGCAACGACCACCACCGCGGCCACCGCAATGATGAGCGGGGTCTTCTTCTTTTTCGGAGCCGGCGCTCCACCCGCCGCAGAGTCAATGGCCGGGGCCGCCGCCGGGGATCCCGCCTGCGGCGCTCCGTTCTCTGCCGCAGCAGTCGTCACATTCGGCTCTGCCGGCTGGCTGACGGGCGGCGTAACGGTTTCGTTTGTCACCGGCGTGTCAACCGTATTTTCCATTGTCTTTTCGTCGTTCATTCTGTTCTCTCCTTGTAAAGCAATTAGAATGACGGTATTTTTTTGCAAAATTGTCAAATGCCGCCATCTCTGATATATCATTATACATAATATTCGACAATTTGCAAGATGCTGCGGCAATTTTTGTTGCACCGCAAGTGCAGGACTATCAGGCTCGCCGCTTCGCCGTAACTCACATATCGTGCAAAAAAGCGGGGCAGTTCATGTGAACTGTCCCGCTTCTCGCCGCCTATTATCTATTAAATGTATTACTCCAGCGTCATCAGCAATTCTTTGGCCTTGACGGGCTGGCCCTCCTTCACCCGGACGGACTTGACCGTTCCGGCGGTGCGGGCGGTGATGGCGGTCTCCATCTTCATGGCCTCGATGATAATCAGCACCTGATCCTTCTCCACATGGTCGCCCTGCTTCACGCACAGCTTGGACACCATGCCGGGGATGGAGGTGCCCACCTGCAGGGGATCGGATTCGTCGGCCAGCGTGGCCTGACGGGTCTGCTCGGAGGCGTGGGGATCGCGGACGGTGACCTCGCGGCGCATGCCGTTCAGCTCGAACTGGACGTTGATGGTGCCGTCGCTGTTGTGGTCGCCCAGACCCAGATACTTGATGACCAGCGTCTTGCCGTCCTCGATGTTGATCTTGTTGGTCTCGCCCAGCGCCATGCCGTTGAAGAACACATGGCTGCCCATGCGGGTGATGTAACCGTACTCCTTCCGGTGGCGGCAGAAGTCCTCGTATACCTTGGGATACATGGCGTAGGAGATGAGATCCTTCTTCTCCGGATTCTCGTGGAACTGCTCCACCTCGTGCTGCAGCTGATCGAAGTCCACGGGCGGCAGCAGCTTGCCGGGGCGGCAGGTAATGGGCTGCTCGCCCTTCAGGACGACTTTCTGCAAATCTTTCGGGAAGCCCCACGCGGGCTGGCCCATCATGCCCTTGAAGTAGGACACCACGGAATCGGGGAAGGCCAGCGCCTCGCCCCGCTGGACGATATTCTCCGGCGTCAGGTCGTTCTGCACCATGAAGATGGCCAGATCGCCCACCACCTTGGAGG
>CAVBAZ010000081.1:0-4402 GCA_963593515.1 Bacteroidaceae bacterium | reverse complement strand
CCTCCGCCAGCGCACCTTGCTGGACGGAAACGACCTCTTTATTGAATTCAAAGGTACCCTTACGGAGCAGTATGTTTGCCAGCAGCTGAAAACTATTGAAGATCTGGGCATTTACTACTACACCAATGACAGAGGGTCCTGCGAAATTGATTTCATCGTGGATACAGGCGAACAGGTTATTCCTGTAGAGGTGGAGGCCGAAACCAACCTCCGGGCAAAGCGCCTGAAAACCTATCAGGAGAAGTTTGCGCCCGAAGTCGCCGTCCGTACTTCGATGGCAGATTTCAAAAAAGAAGACCAGCTTGTGAATTTGCCGCTGTATGCGGTAGAGCAAATTGCCGAGCTATTTTGAAGCCATCAAGCGCATCTTGGAAGCTGGAAATGCTGCGCCGACTTGGAATCATAACCGTAACTGGAGTTATACCTCATTCCGTTTGTAGACCGTGGAGCTATTCGGATGACGCTGCCCGATAAACCCCGTAGCACCAAGCAGCAATATGTGACAGTGGGGAGTGACACGTCTACTTTTGCTTGCCCCAAACTGTGACCTAAAAGCGGAAACGGCACGGACATGGTTAACATTCGTGTAAAAATCTGCGAATTTATATGAAACTTTCACGCTAATTTACACGAATATTTTTGGAAGCATTACACAATACGACACGAAACACGTTTAACGGACAGAGAAGGCCATCGGCAAATAGCCGATGGCCTTCTCTGTTTACTGCTTTTTCATGTACTTCTCCAGCATCCGATACGTTCTCAGACTGTTGATCAGCATCTCCCTGCACATCCGCCGATGCGTTTCCTGTTGTTCTTCCTCGGAGGGCTCGGGAATGCCCAACTCAGCAAAGACTTCCTCCGCAGAGAAAAAGTGCTTCGCCCGTTCCTCCGGTGGGAGCTTGTCCAATTCTTCTGCTTCGCGGAGAGAGGCGTAGAGCTTTTGCCGTTCTGCGTCCACCGCCTTTTCGTCAAAGCCGAAGAAGGTCATCTCGTACAGCACCGCCGCGCAAAAGGCCGCGGCACCTACCTCCTGTGCGTTGGCGATGTTGACCTCGTAACCCAACACCTCACACCAAGGCGACAGTTCAAACGCGTAGCCCTGAGGTAGCTGAATGGCGCGGGCGGTTTGCTCGGTCTCGTCCGCAGTCAGCTCATCAACAGCTTTCACCGCAAGAATGTCCGGCAGCGGTGCGAGTTCGGCAGGGAGTTCGCCTTTGCAATACAGGTTGGCATCTAGGAACTCCCTGTCCTCGTACATGTGATAGACGCCCAGAAGCATGTACTCGGTGGTCTCAGGCTCCATGCCGCGCAGACTATCGAGGAGCGCCGTGATGCGGTGGATGCCCTTGTCACGTTTGGCAGGTTCAACGTCCAGGCGGTCGATCAGCGCGGCGGCGATGTCCGCCGCAGGCTGGCTCAGGATCAGTTCTTTTACGTTCATACCTCACCTTCCTTTTGAAAAGTGTGCAATCATTGCACACTTTTTCTGATGAAAAACCGGAGGTCTATAACCGTACTTCGACCTCCAGGGGAAAAGTTTTCTCGCGGCTTCCGCAGCCAGTTACATCAACGACCCGAAACATTGAACACGGGTCACATAACCCAATAACAAATAGAATAACCTGCCTCCGCAGTAACATTGAACACGGTCGGAGGTCACCACTTGTAATTTTAAAACGGCGAAGACAGCGCGACGGAACGTTTTTTACTCCGCTAGTTCAAATGTGTCCCGCTGGTTCACGGCGTCCAGTGCCAGCTGGGCGCGGGACAGCTCGTCGCTGACCTTTTCGTAGTCGGTCTCTACCACCGCCAAGTCGTAATTGGCATAGGAATAGTCGATGATATTGGATTGCCGGCCGTACTGTTCCTCCACCCGCTGCTTGGGCAGGCGAGCCTTCATGTCGGCCAGCTTGTTCTTGCGCTGGGTCAACTGGGGGATGTAGACCAACATCTCGTCGATGGTCATACCGAACTCAGGGATAACATGGGTGGCGTTGAAGACATTGATGGCGTGCTTCACCTTGCGGATACGCTGCTCCAACTCTGCCAACTTCTTCTGCGTATCGGCATAGTCATAGGCAGGGCGCACGGATTCCACGTCCTCGCCCATGGCGGCGCGGAAGTCCTTGCTGCGGCTCTCTTTGTCCAGCAGGGCGGCGTGCTCATCGTTGAGCTTTTTCAGCAGCTTGTTGGCCTGTGCGGAAGTATATGTCATGGTCGTTCGTCCTTTCTCCTTTGTAAATTTCCACTCCCATTGTACCTGATTTTGCGGCGCAAGTCCAGCGGATGCTGGCACTTTCTCCGGCGGCTTGTCCACATATTCGCGGTGTCCGTCAGGGTACAGCAAATAGGTCGCCTTTTTCTCCGCGTCATAGCGGGCCACGGGCAAGCCCTTCATCTTGGCTTGCTGATACGCAACAAAAGCTACCTGAGAGATGCGTCTGTCCATCTCCTCGTCTTCATCGTCGCAATGAGGATCTTCATAAAGCAGATTTTTGCTTTCATCGGCCATATTCTCGCTCCTTCCTGTCGGGGAAAAGTGTGCAATGATTGCACACTTTTCCCCTGCTGTTCTTACGCGCTCTGCCGGATCACAATACCCTCTTCGTCCCAGGTGGCCAACCGAAAGTTGTAGGGACGTCCGTCAGGTGCGGTCAGGGTGTTCAGGATGTCCCGCAGCTCCTTCACCTCCGCCGAATGGCGCTTGGCGATCAGCACGGCTTCATCCACAGGCTTGTTGTCCAGTGCACAGCCATCCACATACATGCGGAGCTGGTAGAGATCCAGCGCCTTGGTCTTGCCGGCCTTGGCCTCGTAAATGGTCACGCGGTCGATGTAGCCCACGAACAGATCGACCTTGGCCTTCAGCCCGATCTTCTGGAACACCGGCTCCTCACGGCTCACCCGCAGGGCGGTAGGGTCGTTCTCCCGCCTGGCAGTCAGCTCCTTGACGTACCGCAGCTCCATCGAATCCACATCCTTGGCCGGGGCGGGAACATAGGAGGCGATCCAGCTGAGCAGGTTCTTCAGGCGCGGATCGGCTTCACAGAACGAGGTTTTCGTGTTCTTCGTGGCGGGCAGCGCAGTGGGATTGTCCGAGATAAGATCCACCTGTACTAGAAAGCGGTTCTGGCTGGGATGAATGGCCTCGCCCCAGACACGGTCAAACATTCCGTGCTCGATGGCGCGCCCGTTGATACGAAGCTCCACGCCGCTGGACTCCATGTTGCACTTGTAGTAGATGGCGTTGGACGGATTCTTCAAAATGTTGCCGTACTTACAACGGATGGTCAGCGGGCCGCCGCCCAGGTTGCAGGGGATCTCACCGTAATCCTTCATACTACCCTCCTCCCACACCGGCAGCAGCGGCGTCAGCGTATGCGGCGTTTCCTCGTCGTCGCTGATCTCCCACACCTCCATGGTAATGGATGTATTTGCCAGAATGCCTGCGTAGACGTACCGCAGTTCTTCAATGATGTACCGCACCAGATTGTGGAAGTCGGAAGGCGCTGCCTTACGGTCAGGCTTCACCGTCCGAAACTTCGCCATAGGGCAGCGGACGGAGATCGACGTGCCGGTGGGGTGGGGCAGGTCGCCCGTACCTGAATAGAAACGCACCTTCATGGGCTTGTCCAGTTCAGACGTCCCCATGGAATACGGTGCTTTGACCTCGCGGTACTGGTTCGCCGCCGCGTCGGCCTTCGTGCGGGTGCGAATACTCCACTTCTGTTCAGGGCTGCTGTCGCAGGAGGCCAGTGCGTGCTTGAGGCCGAAGCCGTGCTCGTTCAGCGGCGTCTGCGCGCCATCCCGACATGCGATAGTCAATGCACTGCTGAGGTCAGCAATGCCCGTGCCGCCGTCTGTCACGGTGATCTCCACCGCATCGCCCAGATTTTCCAGTGAAAGCACTACCCTCATGGACAGTTCGGGATCGTCTTTGTTGGCGCGGAGGTTGGAGACCGCGTCGTCTATCAGCTCGCAGATGACCTGTGCCACGCTGTTGAAATTGTCCCCGATACCGGCGAACAGGCCGTGGCCGGTGGGGTTGTTGCGGATGATCTCCTCCGCGATAGGTGTCTTGTTTTCGATTTTCATAGGTACAATTCCTCCTGTTATCGGTTGAGTTGATTGGCCATGTCGGAGCGAATGGCGGCAGCGATGATGCGCAGCAGCGCCTGCTGACGGATGACCTCCTGGCAGAATGCCACGGCCAGATCCTCCGGCGTCAGGTTGATGTCCTCGCACAGACACAGCAGCTCGATCCACTCGTCATCGGTCATGTTCACTTCGATGGTCGTCTTACGTTCGTCGTTCATAATGATTACTCCTCATTCGTATCAAATTTGATTTACACCGCCCAGATGATCTCCGCGCTGTCCTCCGCCACCTCGATGCGGCG
>CAVBAZ010000080.1:0-8310 GCA_963593515.1 Bacteroidaceae bacterium | reverse complement strand
CTGCATAACAAATTACCAGAATCCCCCACTATTTTCAAGGCGTTTTTGTCGATGCCCCATGAATACATCATGAATACATTTCGAGCGGCTTCGACGCAATAGGGAATATATGGATAATAAACAATTGTTTCGCTTACAAAAAGAGCGACAGCACAATGGAAATGCGTCCCTTTCGTGTCGTTCCACCCACGGTGGACAGCTCTGCCTTACCGAAGCCGCGAACGGCGATACGGTCGCCCTCACGCAGCTGGCGGTCGCCCTTCAAGCAGACCAGATCGTTGACGGCTACCTTACCGGCGGTGATCAGCTGGGCGGCGGGGCCGCGCGCCATGGAAAACGCCGCGCCCACCAGACAGTCCAGCCGCAGGGACGGCACGGTGTCCCGCAGCTCCTTCCGCTCTGCCGGGGGACGCTGTATGTCCTCCAAGGCAATGGCGGACAGGTGCAGCTTCGTCCGTCCCGCGCTGGTGAGATTTTCCAGCAGATAGGGCAGCACCTGCCGCGTCACCAGAAAATCGCACTGTCCCTCGGATACATAGATGTCGCCTACGGTCTCCCGCTTGATGCCCGCGCCCATGAGACTGCCCAGAAAATCGCGGTGGGTCAGCGTGTCCTTTTCGTAGTAAGCGGCCCGCACGGCGGCCGCAGGGCCGTCCGGCGAGGAGAGATAGCCCTCCGGCAGATACTCCGGCACATAGCAGGCCATGCAGCGCTCCGCGCCCTCGCAGCCGCCGAAGAACACCAGCGGCAGATGGGGCAGCAGCCGTTGTGTCATCGCCTGTTCCCGCGGGGAAAGAAAGCCGGTGCAGCCGAAGATCTCGCGGTCTGCCGCGTGGGTCAGCTTATCGTAAATGCGGGCCAGCAGCAGGCGATCCTCCTCGGTCTCCGCCGCTGCCGCGATGCTGCGCTGTTTGTCCATAAAACGGCCTCCCTTTCGGATGTGTGTTCTCCATTATATAGCATACCGGCCTGAATTGTAAAGGGCAGGCACACAAGGCCGACTCCGCATAAGAAAACATACGGTTTTGCCTGCGTCTATTTGGCTAAAATGCGACCGAAAAAGGTGCCCCATACGTCAGTATGGGGCACCTTTTGCCGCCGATTTTATCTCAAATATTCATTGGCAAAACTGTTTCGCACCGGAAAAGCACAAATTTTGTGCGGGATCAAGGCGCGATGGTGAAGGCATGCTGACGCATGGCAAGCCAGCGCAACGAGGATATCCGTGCAAAATCTGTCTTTTGCGGCGTGTGTTTTCTTATGTGGAGCCGGCCAACCGTGTGCCTGCCCTTTGTATCATCACACCCGGCAGGTCCAACCGAAGGGATCGGGCCTGGTGCCCCACTGGATACCGGTCAGCTCGTCATAGAGCTTCTGGGACAGCTGGCCGATCTGGCCGCCGTTGACCTCGTAGCGCACGTCGCCCCAGCCCAGCGCGCCGATGGGAGAGATAACGGCGGCGGTGCCGATGCACCACGCCTCCTCCAGCGCACCGGTGCGGGCGGCTTCAAACAGCTCGTCCACGCTCAGCAGGCGCTCCTCCACCGGCATGCCCCAGCTCTTGAGCAGCTCGATGGCGGACTTGCGGGTGACGCCCCGTAGGATGGAGCCGGTCAGGGCGGGGGTAACGACGGTGCCGTTGATCTTGAACATGACGTTCATGCCGCCGCCCTCCTCCACGTACTTGCGCTCCACGCCGTCCAGCCACAGCACCTGAGAGTAGCCCTTGGCCTCGGCCCGCTCACCGGCACGGTTGGCCGCACCGTAGTTGCCGCCGCACTTGGCCTCGCCGGTGCCGCCGCGGACGGCACGGACATCCTCGGTCTCCACCATGATGGGCACGGGCTTCAAGCCGTCGCTGAAGTAGCTGCCGGAGGGGGAGAGGATGATGACGAAGGACGCCTCATGGACGCCGTGCAGCGCCAGCGTGGGGTCGGTGGAGTACAGGAAGGGGCGGATATACAGGCTGGTGCCGGGATCGCTGGGCACCCAATCCTGATCCACACGGACGACCTCCTTGATGGCCTGCAATGCGTCGTCAGGATCCACCTGGGGCAGGCCCAGACGCTCGCAGGAGCGGTTCAGGCGGGCAATATTCTCCCACGGGCGGAACAGCTGCACCGCACCGTCAGGGCGGCGATAGGCCTTCAGGCCCTCGAATACCTCGGTGCCGTAGTGCAGGACGCTGGCGGCGGGAGACAGGGCGATGGGGCCATAGGGGACGACGCGGGCATTGTGCCAGCCGTCCTTTTCGGTGTAGTCCATAACGAACATGTGGTCGGTAAAAACGGAGCCGAAGCCCAGCTGGTCAGACGGGGGAAGCGTACCGGGATGGGGGTTCTTGGTAACAGTGATGTTCATGGTCATATCCTCCTTTGGATAAATAAATGGATAAAATTGATATGAAAAAAGAGGCCCTGCCGGATGGCGGAGCCTCTTTGTTTCCGTAGCGTTTCAGCAATGGGACGGGAAAGGGGACGTCATGTTCCGGCGTGTCAGGCAGCTGGCCAAGGCCAGCAAAATAATAATGGACGCCATAATGATGGCGTCCATGGACAGGATCAGGGTGTTCATTTCGGAGCATGCGGATGCCGCGCAGGGAGCCTGCGCGTAAGCGGCGGCAGTATTGGTCAGCAAGAAATTCATCATGACCGCGGCATCCTTTCCTGAAGTTGAGGGGAGTGTAGCATACATTATTTTCCATTTCAAGTGGCATTTTGCACAAAAGTTTGCAGGATCGTACAAACGCACAAAAATGAATGGCTGTGGCTATCAATTTATTGACAGGAAAAACAAATTTCCCGCGGCGACATTTTACTCTTCGCGCAGGCGCTGGACTGGCAAAAACTGTCTGTGCATAGAAAGAGTTCCGCAGCAGATACTACCAATGAAAAATCTGCTTTGACTGGAGGAAATTTATATATGAAAGCAACCGGAATCGTCCGGCGCATCGATGATTGCGGTATAATAACACAAAGAGGATTATGCCGCATAAACACTGGGGTTTTGCTGATTTTGTCCAAGAATTAGGTTCGAGGCCCGGGCATAATTCGACTTTAATATGCCCGAAAGGAGGAGCCAATTTATAGGCAGCCGAGCAAAACATATTTAATAACCTGTCACACAGAAAAGCCGAATGAGCACTGAAACTCATTCGGCTTTTCCTATTTCACGAGGAGGATAAGGATGAAAAAAACAAGGTGTACTGATTTATGATGATGTAATTGGTCGAATGGACATTCGCTTCGGGCCGTTGGATTACTACGGCGGCCTTCACTGCGGAGAACGGCTGGAGGTGCTGCTTGACGGAGAGTGGATCCCGACGAGAATCGAACTCGGTGAGTTCTGGTATCTCAAGGGCGTGAAGCTGATCAAGCTGAATGGACTGATTGTAAGAATCGAAGACTGATACTATGTGACGACGGAAAGGTCGTCTTTTTTATTATTCCAAGGAAGGAGGCGCTGATGTTGAAATGCTTGATGAAGTATGAATGGGTAAAGCTGCGAAGAGATACCCTGCCGACTGGCAAAGGCATTATGGGTGCCTGGGCAAAGCTCGCCGCCCGAGCTGCATTTCGCAAAGGACACGCCTCCTACTGTGGCTATAAGAACGCTGTGAGCCCCGGAATGTGGTCCGGAGGTATTGTTGGGCTGAAGAGTATTCTCGGCATCAGAAGCCGTACACAGGCTTTAGAGGTAATGGATAAGCTATCAGCCCTCGGTTATCTGAAATACACGCTGGACGGCAAAACCAAAAAGCTGACCTATCAATTAACGGATTGGGTCGTAAAATGCTCCGGTGAGGAGTGCATGAACGGAACCGTGTATGCCACAGATGGTTTTGGGTTTCTCTGCCTCCCCCGCAATATTACACAGCGACTTGTCGAGGAGCAATATATATTTGATGAAGCAGACGCATGGCTGGACCTCTGGTGCCACACAGTATCGGAGGAACCGGGCAATGCGTTTTCTTTTATGGCGCCGGCTGTTCAATACGGCAATTACGGCACCATATTAACGATGGAAAAACTGGGGCAGCGTTGGGGCTGGGAAAAGACAAAGGTATGGAGATTTTTCAAAAAGCACGGGGATGTCTTTGCTCTGTATCGTCTTCCCGGCTCTTACGGCTGCCTCGTTTTCAATAAATCGTATCCGATGGATACCGAGGTTTCCTTGCCTAAGCAGACAGAAATCCTGCGTATTCTTGATGAAATACGCATTTGGGGTGCAAATACGCACAAGGTAGGCAGTGACAACGATTATATCAATCGTCTGGTCGCATGGTACAGCAGAAATGCCGTGGAAAAGTCGATTCACAATGAATTGGTTGGTACCCTTTCGGAATGCGAGCCCGGTCTGTATGAACTCGCCGAGCTGCGTTACGGCGGATACTTCCTCTATGAAAAGCAGGCACCTGTAAACTATGTCAAGGACAACGGATACCACTATTTCGAGATCGTAAATGACGGAGAGCTGGTGGAAGTGGAGAACAAAGCCGGCATCGGTTTCATCAACGATCATATGAATTCCTCAACTTCGATTCCGGAACCAGAGGACACGGCGGACTTAACAGACCAGACGCAAGCTCCTGCCACAACAGAGCAAAACTCTGAGTCAACTAAGAAAGCCGAATCCGGCATTCCGACGCTGCATATCATCCTCTTCGCAGGCGGTATGGTCATTGCAATCGGCACTCTGATCGTCATGCAGATTCTCAAGAAAAAGCGTGAAAATGAGTCGCCGGATGACGAGGAAGACGAGGAATAATCCCCCAGACTGAGTCTGACAGAGAAAAGCGGAAATTTTGCGATATTTTTCGCAAAATTCGGCGTGAAAACGCTGATAAACCTTGACTTTTCGGCACTTCTCTGCTATACTATAGGCGTGGCAGGAGCTTGCGTTCAGGCTCTCGATACGTCTATGGTATGGCGTCAGACTTCGTCTCGGGAAGAGGCAAGGAATCGTTACGGATTTGCGCACTGAGCAAGTCCACAATAACGCAGGCAATTGAATATGATAGCCGGAAGGCTGCTTGAATCCATACAGCGACATTTGTGCTGTATGTTTTACGCAGTTCTTCCGGCTTTTTGTTTTTCTCGGAGGTAATATTGAACTATGAATAAAAAGAAGAAAAGAAAGGGGTTTGACCGGGGCGGGATGCGGTGCCCCTACTGCGGCAGTCCTGTTGTGTACAGAAGTGCAGACGGGATCTACCGTGATAATTCCAAAGGGACTATGCTTTATGTGTGTTCCCGTTATCCCGAATGCGACTCGTATGTCCGCGTCCATGCCGGCACGAATATTCCGGTCGGCAGTATGGCCAATCACGAGCTGCGTACATTGCGCCGCACAGCGCACCATTATTTTGACCAGCTTTATGAATCCGGATATATGAGCAAGCAGGATGCATACCAGTGGTTGGCCGACCTGATTATGGCGCCGCTTTCCGAAGCGCATATTGGTCATCTTGGCGAGTATTACTGCAAGCAGGTGATCGAAGAAAGCAGAAAGCTCTTAGACCGACAGAAAGCCAAAACCCGGGGGCGATATTATGCACAGAAAGGAGGCGCACTGGCGTCATGACCCTGACAGCAGAACAGCAAAAGAAAGTGGAGCAGAATATTCGGTTGGTTCAGAAAGTGATCAACGATAAGATCCACGGTCCGTATCAGTTGGGTATCTACACATATGATGACATTTTTCAGATCGGCTGCATCGGTCTCTGCAAGGCCGTGGCAACAGACAAAGGCGGGACCTTCTCTACCTATGCCTATCGCCTGATATGGAATGAGATTTGCGATGCGCTGATCTACTCGACCAGACGGCAGACAACAGAACTTTCTAGCGATATGATTCCCCTGGTTGCAGAAGAGCCGACCATATCGATTTCAGATGTCTCAACGCAGTTAGATGTGCAGGCCGCACTCAAAGCGGCAAAGCAGGAGGCTTCGCCGTGTGTGCTCAAAGGAATTGATGCGATGATTCAAATGGCCGAGGGGCGCTCCAGCAAGGAAATCGGAAATGAGTTTGGTGTGTCTGCCAATCTTGTTTGTGCCTGGGTATCCAAGGCGAGAAAATATCTGAAAAGCCGGCCGGAAATATTAGCGCTGGCAGAAATGTAATATATATGACATGGCCGCTGAGATGTATTTCTCAGCGGCCTTATTATTTACTCGAAGGAGATGTATATGGGAAGACTCAAAAAGCTGTGCCCTATTCTTATTCCGGTCCTTGCATCCATCATTATAATCGTTCTTTTTCAAAGCGTATTTTTACTAGGCTATGTGCCGACCGCATCAATGGAGCCGACACTTAAAGCCGGAAGCTTGCTTCTCGGACTAAGGCTCTTTGATGAACTGGAAACTGGCGATATTATCATTTTCCGTCACGATGGCTCCTGCCTCGTGAAAAGGATAGCAGCATGCGAAGGAGACACTCTTATTCATAAGGATACCGTAGTAACTGTCCCCGAAAACTGTTTCTATGTGCTCGGCGATAATACGGAGAACTCCCATGACTCCCGGTACTGGGATGATCCGTTCGTATCTTATGAGAGTGTTATAGCAACGCTGCTTTTGAGTATAGGATAAAAAAGAACGCTTTTTCGAACTTCCATGAAACTGTTGCGGAAGTCTGTTTTGATGCTATCACCACAGAGGGAATGCAAATCCGTTTTGACTATGGCGTCCGTAGATAACAAGGTTGTCGGACGGCTTCTGCACATCGCAGTTCTCTTACACATAGGGACAGCTGTAGTCGGATTATTCCCAGTCAAAGCAGTGCTTCAGGTAGAAGTTTGGCTCATTCACCGACTGCATCACGGGATAATTGATGTTGGTATCTGCAATGCTGATCCAGCCCACCCAATCGCCGTTCTGTTGGTACAGCTCTGCAAGCTCCGGCAGAAGCGTTTTTTACTCGGAGTATGGAAGCTGTTCAGCCGGTTCCGTTGCGGCATCCGTCTGTGCCGCAGTATCCACAAGGTCAGCCAACTCGTCATAAAGCTTAGCTTGCTTATTGGCTTCCTTGTAGTGGTCGATAATAAAATAGGCGCTTGCGCCGAGAACGACTACAAGCACCGCAATAAGAATCACGCAGATTTTCTTTCTCATTGAATTTCCTTTCCGAAAAGCAAAATGCCCGCCTGTTGCCAAGCGAGCATTTCAGGATTTTGTCGTTTAATAATCTTGCGATTATAAACCGCAAAACTTTTTAGAGTTTTATATTGTTGCGGGTTGTGAAGCGCCAGGAGAGGGTTATGCACCCTCTCCTGGGTGGCCATCAATTTGTAGAGCTTCGTGCTCTTGGAAAACTTGTTTGCGAACGGCACAAGGCTTGGGCCAACCTTAATAAGCCCGTGTCCCGCATCTACATTGGTGATATACGAAAGCTGGGTGTCCGAGATGGTCAGAAACTTTGCAAGCTCCAACCTGTTCGTAGAGGCCTGATTGAGCATCACGAGAAACGCGGAGTTTGCCAGCATTGTTCTTGCCGTATGGGTGGAGAAGGTCGTCCACATTCTACGTAATACCGGTTAATATGCACCGTGCTGATGGACATGCTTCCAAAATGTAAACAGGAAGTTTGCGCTGTACTTGTGCAGGAACAGAAGGTAGATCTCATCAATAAAGATGAAAGTTTTTTCTTGGTAATGACATTCTGACCGTAGTAAATGCCATTTGTATGGCAAAGCCCATGCCGTACCATGCGTATGAGCTGGCGATACTATCATGATACATCATTATCGATAGGATCAAGGTAAGTGTGAAAATATATACATGGTGCAAAAAGGATTGAAGAAACTCGGGTTTTATGCTATAATCTAAAATTGTATAATTATACCCAAACCCTATTGTCGGGGAAATAATAAAATTCGCCAAGGGATATCCCTTGGTTAGTTACTATGTAACTAACCAATTCTCCTTTGTCTGCGAGAAAGAAAAGGAGGAGCAGCTCCGTGAAAAACAAGCAAAGAACCGTGCATTCGCTCAGTGCTGCAGCAATCGCCGTAGCCTTTGCCTATTTGTTCGGCATGGCGGATAAATTCGATACAGGCGGACACCTGTTCGGACTTATGCGCGTCCTCATATATTTCGCTCTGTTCACGGCGTGGATCCTGCGGGTAAAGCGCACGGTACAGCAGCAGGCCACGAGGCGGTATCTGCTCATTGCCGGTGTGCTGATGATATTCTGGCTGTATATCCGCAGTGTAAAGCTGGAGTTTGTTTTGTCTCCGGCTGAAATGCGTGCCTGCTGGTATCTCTATTACCTGCCGATGCTGTTTATTCCCGTAGCGGCACTTTTGGCGGC
>CAVBAZ010000079.1:0-17291 GCA_963593515.1 Bacteroidaceae bacterium | reverse complement strand
TGTATAACCAGTGGTGCAGCGTCATCCGCTGGGAAAAGACCACCCGTCCCTTCCTGCGCAGCCGCGAGTTCTGGTGGCAGGAGGGCCACACCATCCACGAGACCGCCGAGGAGGCCATGGCCGAGACCGAGCAGCAGCTGAACTGCTACGCCGACGTGTGCAAGAACGCGCTGGCCATGCCGGTGGTGAAGGGCCGTAAGACCGACAAGGAGAAGTTCGCCGGGGCCGAGGCCACCTATACCATCGAGGCCATGATGAAGGATCACAAGTCCCTCCAGTCCGGCACCAGCCATTTCTTCGGCGACAAGTTCTCCCGCGCCTACGACGTGACCTTCACCGGCCGGGACAACACTTTGCAGTATCCGTTCCAGACCAGCTGGGGCAGCTCCACCCGCCTGATCGGCGCGGTCATCATGACCCACAGCGATAACCACGGTCTGGTGCTGCCGCCCGTCATCGCTCCCACTCAGGTGGTGGTGATCCCCATTGCCCAGCATAAGCCCGGCGTGCTGGATGCCGCCGCCGCTTTGAAGGATCGTCTGACCGCCGCGGGGCTGCGCGTGGCCATGGACGACAGCGACCAGTCCGCCGGTTGGAAATTCGCCCAGTACGAGATGAAGGGCGTGCCCCTGCGCGTGGAGATCGGCCCCAAGGATATGGAGAAGGAGCAGTGCTGCATCGCCCGCCGCGATACCGGCGAAAAGACCTTCGTGCCGCTGGCCGGTCTGGAGGACGCTATCAAGGGCCTGCTGCAGGATGTCCACGACAACCTGTACGCCATGGCGGAGAAGAATCTGGAGGACAACACCTTCGACATGACCGACTGGCAGGAGGTCAAGGCCATGGCCGAGGGCAATGGCGGTCTGGCCCGTACCAAGTGGTGCGGCAGTCTGGAGTGCGAACTGGCCATGAAGGAGAAGGCCGGTGTGTCCAGCCGCTGCATGCCGCTGGTGCAGTCCGGTACTACCGGCAAGTGCGTCATGTGCGGCAAGCCCGCCACCACCGATATCTACTGGGGCGTGGCCTATTAAGCAAGAAAGCAAAAAGAGAGAGCATCCGAAGGGATGCTCTCTCTTTCTATGTGTATCGCGTTACAGCGCGGCCATGGCCTCGTTGATGCTCGCCTCGCAGCTGCGCATGGCGAGGATGGTCTTTTCCATCAGCTCCTCCAGCGTCCAGCCCAGACGCTCAGCACCGGTGGTGATGACGTCGCGGGAGCAGCCTGCGGCAAACTTCTTGTCCTTAAACTTCTTTTTCAGACTGCTGACCTCCATGTCCATGACGCTCTTGCTGGGGCGCATCTTGGCGGCTGCACCGATCAGGCCCGTCAGCTCGTCGGCGGCGAACAGCACCTTTTCCATCTCATGTACCGGCTCCACATCGCACACCAGACCGTAGCCGTGGGAACAGACGGCGTGGATCAGGTCGGCGTCGCAGCCCGCCTTCTCCAGCAGCTCCGGGGCCTTGAGACAGTGCTGCTCCGGCCACATCTCAAAGTCGATGTCGTGCAGCAGACCTGCGGTGGCCCAGAAATCCGCGTCCTCGCCATAGCCCAGCTCGTTGGCGTACCAGCGCATCACACCCTCGACGGTCAGCGCGTGCTGGATATGGAACGGCTCGTGATTGTACTCCTTCAATGCCGCCAGAGCGGCGTCCCGACTGATAACTTCCTTCATTGCGGCAAGCTTCCTTTCGTGTATGTTTTGGCGCATAGCGCCTGAAATGATGCCCTATTGTATCACGCGCCGCACCATTATGCAAGGGCGTTTTCCAGCACCCGCAGGACCTCCTGCATGTGCCGCAGCTCCTCCTTCAGCAGCGTCTGATACACCGGCGCGGTGGGCGCGGTGCTCACGGCGGGCGGCGCGGCGGCGCTGCCGCGGGCTTCGGGATAGGGGTTCTCCTGCGGGTTGACCCGCTTCCAGACCTGATCGTATTTGCGGTAGTCGTAAAGCTCGTTGTCCATAGTGGCCTCCTTTCTGCGGGGGTATTTCGCGCTCCGGCGCGAGTCACTTTTGGCCGCTGTTCCAAAAGTGACCAAAAGAACAGCTTAAACCTGCGGTTTAAGAATCCGCCCACGCTATGCCGTGTTTATAATTTGGTGCCTTGTACCGCGCGTTCGCAGAACAATGTTGTTATCGCTATGTGTGACGGATCGACGTTCTTCTTGCGCCGCTGCCGCTTACGTTCTCGACGGTAGAACACCAAGCGTTGTTCGGTGTAAAGATCAGCGGCAGCGGCGCTGAAACAGAGACGATGCGACGACGAAACGAAACAGGAATTCTTCCGTGAACGTGCGGCAGGCAATTCCGTCCTTCCACAATGTATAGTGCGCTCGGAAGTTTTGAAACCCTCTGGGTTTCAAATGGTGTTTTTGCCTACTTTTGTCACCACGGACAAAAGTAGGTCGCTTCGGAAAGCGAAACTTCTTTTCGTGTATGTGTCATTCGTCCCCGTGCCATACTATGCCATATGCGCCGGAGGTGCCACCCGTTGACAGGGTAGGCAAAACCGCCTATAATGGAAAAAACACGAAAAAAGGCGGGCGGTCACAATGATGATCTCAACAAAAGGGCGCTATGCGCTGCGGGTGCTGGTGGATCTGGCGGAGCACCGGGACGAGGGCTATATCCCCCTGCGGACGGTGGCCCAGCGGCAGGGCATCAGCCAGAAATATCTGGAGGGCATCATGACCACCCTGTCCAAGGCCGGATATGTGGACGGTACTCACGGCAGGGGAGGCGGCTATCGCCTTGTCCGGGAGCCGGAGGAGTACCACATCGGCCCCATCCTGCGGCTGACAGAGGGCACATTGGCGCCGGTGCAGTGCGTGATGGACGAGGCGGCCTCCTGCGAGATGGCGGGAGAGTGCCGCACCCGCGCGCTGTGGCAGGGACTGGATCAGGTGATCCGGGAGTATCTGGACAACGCCACGCTGCGGCAGCTGATGGCGGAGGAAAATGGCAAAACCGATTGATTTTCCTTATATTCTCTGATATAATAACTCAGGTTTGTCAAAATGGCCTTTTTTCCGACGAAAATGGTCGGTTTTTGACAGTTTAGTTTGAGGAGGAAGATTCCATGCTGGAATTGAAACATATCTCGTACAGGGTGTCCACTCCGGAGGGAGAGCTGGATATCCTCAAGGACATCTCCATTACCATCCCTGACCATCGCCTGATGGTGTTCACCGGCCCCAACGGCGGCGGCAAGACCACGCTGGCCAAGGTCATCATGGGTCTGGTGCAGCCCACCAGCGGCCAGATCCTCTATAACGGCGAGGATATCACGGGCCTTTCCATCACCGAGCGTGCCCGCAAGGGCATCAGCTACGGCTTCCAGCAGTCGCCCCGCTTCAAGGGTATCACCGTCCACGACCTGCTGCTGCTGGCGGCAGGCGAGGAGAAGCTCAGCAAGGATCGCTGCTGTTCCTACCTGACCAAGGTGGGCCTGTGCGCCAACGATTACCTTGACCGCGAGGTGGACGTGTCCCTGTCCGGCGGCGAGGTGAAGCGTATCGAGATCGCCACCATTCTGGCCCGCCACAGCGACCTGATGATCTTCGACGAGCCGGAGGCCGGTATCGACCTGTGGAGCTTTGCCCGTCTTACCGAGACCTTCGAGCAGATCCATCAGGAGGGCAAGGCCACCATGATCATCATCTCCCATCAGGAGCGGATCATCCGTCTGGCGGACGAGATCGTGGTCATCGCCAATGGTCAGATCGCTCACCGGGGCAATACGGACGAGGTGTTCCCCCTGATCCTGGCCGATACCCTGGGCGGCTGTCCCGTTATCGAGAGAAAGGAGGCGTCCCTGTGATCACTGAGATCGACGCGAAGCTGTTGGAAAAGATCGCCGACCTGACCGGTAAGCCAGTGGGCGCTTTCAATATCCGCAAGGACTCCGGCTGCGAAGCCCGTCAGTCCACCGAGCATATCGACATCCTGCCCCGCGAGGACGGCAAGGCCGGTATCGACGTGAAGTTCAAGTCCGGCACCAAGGGCGAGAAGTGCTATATCCCCGTCATTATCAGCAAGACCGGCGTCAGCGAGCTGGTGTTCAACGATTTCTATGTACCCGATGACTGCGACGTGGAGATCGTGGCGGGCTGCGGCATCCACAACTCCGGCTGCAACGAGAGCCGCCACGACGGCCTGCACACCTTCCATATCGGCAAGAACAGCCGCGTGCATTATATCGAGAAGCACTACGGCGAGAAGGACGCCGGTCAGACCGGCGGCAACATCATGAACCCCAAGACCGTGGTGTATCTGGGCGAAAATTCCACTATGCAGATGGATACCATCCAGATCCGGGGCATCGACTCCACCAAGCGCGAGACCGACTTCTTCTGCGAGGCCGGCAGCGAAGTGGTGGTCACCGAGCGTCTGCTGACCCACGGCGACCAGATGGCCGAGAGCGATATGACCATCCAGCTCAACGGCGACGACGCCAAGGGCCGTGTCATCTCCCGCTCCGTGGCGCAGGACAACTCCCATCAGGTGTTCCATCCCGTCATGGTGGGCAACGCCAAGTGCTTCGGCCATGTCCAGTGCGACTCTATCATCATGGGCAGCGCCAAGATCGAGTCCATCCCCGCCATTACCGCCAACTCCACCGAGGCACAGCTGATCCACGAGGCCGCCATCGGCAAGATCGCCGGCGACCAGCTCTTAAAGCTGGAGACGCTGGGCCTGACCTCCGAGGAGGCCGAGGATACCATCCTGAAGGGATTCCTGGCATAAGAGCAGGTGAAACAACAAAAAGAGGAGAGAGCCGAAAGCTCTCTCCTCTTTTTGTTGTATGGAAGGGGTCACAGCTGGGCCAGAGCCTGCTCCAGATCAGCGATGATGTCCTCGGCATTCTCCAGACCGGCGGACAGGCGGATCAGACCGGCGGGGATGCCGGAAGCGGCCAGCTCTTCCTCGGTATAGGTGGAGTGGGTCATGGAGGCGGGATGCTCGATCAGGGTCTCGGCGTCGCCCAGAGACACGGCCACGGTGATGAGGTGCAGGGAGTTGACCAGCTTGGTGCCGGCGGCGCGGCCGCCCTTGACCTCGAAGCTCAGCATACCGCCGAAGTCCTTCATCTGGCGGGCGGCGATGTCGTGGCCAACGTGGTTCTTCAGGCCGGGATAGTAGACCTTTTCCACGGCGGGGTGATCGTCGAGGAACTCGGCAATGGCCTTGGCGTTGGCGCAGTGGCGCTGCATGCGGATCTCCAGCGTCTTGAGACCGCGGAGGATCAGATAGGCGGCGAAGGGATCCATGACCGCGCCGGTCATGTCCTTCAGGCCGAACATACGGACTTCACCGATGAAGTCTGCCTTGCCCACCACGAAGCCCGCGATCACGTCGCCGTGGCCGTTCAGATACTTGGTGGCGGAGTGTACCACCACGTCGGCGCCCAGCGCCAGCGGATTCTGCAGGGCAGGGGAGGCGAAGGTGTTGTCGCACACCACCTTGATATCGGGATTGTAGGTGTGAGCCACCTCGGCCACGGCGGCGATATCGGCGATTTTCAGGTTGGGATTGGCAGGGGTCTCCAGATACACGGCGCAGGTGTTCTCCTTCAGAGCGGCCTTCACGGCGGCCAGATCGGAGGTATCCACAAAGCTGACTTCCACGCCGTAGCGGTTCATGCCGTGGTTCAGCAGGGCGAAGGTGCAGCCGTACAGGGTGCCGTCGGCCACGATGTGCTTGCCCGCACCGGCGATGGTCCACAGGGCGGAGGAAATGGCGCCCATGCCGGAAGCGGCTGCCACGCAGGCCTCGCCGTCCTCCAGCGCCGCCACTTTGTTCTCCAGCACGGAGACGGTGGGGTTGCCCAGACGGGTGTAGATGTAACCGGCTTCCGCACCGGCGAAGCGGCGGCCGCCCTGCTCGCAGCTGTCGAATACGAAGGTAGAGGTCTGATAGATGGGGGTCGTCAGTGCGCCGTACTGCGCGTCCTTCACATTACCGGCGTGAATGGCCTTGGTGCCCAGACCAACGTTGGGGTTCATCATAATGTTCTCCTCCTACAATAAAAATATTTGTCGATTCTGCCTGTTTTTAACTTCTCTTCTGTTTCAGAATATAACACATTTACCAAACAATGTGGTAGTTCCAAAAGCCGATGTCCTGTTATCGATTCAACAGATAACAAAATGCTGCATTTTGGAGGGGCACTGCAATTTTTCTTTCCTGATTCTGGAAAACAAAAGAAAACAGCCGTGGTTACACGGCTGTTTTCGAGGAAAATCGCTATTCAAATTCTTAATATCCCAGCTTGCGGTTTACCAGATGGGCCAGCGGACGGCCCTCGGCAAAGTTCTCCAGATCCTCGCAGAACATATCCACATCCTTGTCGCGGGTGTAGCCCAGGGACATGTTGCCCGCCACATGGGGCGTAATGAGCAGGTTCTTTGTCGTCCACAGGTAGTGATCCTGCGGCAGCGGCTCGGGAACGAACACGTCCAGCGCCGCACCGGCGATGCGCTCCGCGTTCAGGGCCTCCGCCAGTGCCTCCTGATCGATGGCCGTACCACGGCCCACATTAACCACCACGGCGTGCTGCGGCAGCAGTGCAATGCGCTCGCGGCTCAATACGCCCACGGTCTCGCCGGTGGAGGGCAGCGCCATCACCAGAATGTCGGTCTCCGGCAGCACGCTGTCCAGCTCGGAGAGCGTCACGATCCGGTCAAAGGCCGGGTCGGCGGGCTTGATGGTGCGGCGGACGCCGCAGATGGACCTGGCTCCCATGGCCTTGGCCCGGCGGGCAAAGCTGGTGCCGATGTCGCCGGTGCCCAGCACGGTGATGCTGGCCCCGCAGATGGAGCGCACCGGCAGCGGCGGCAGCCACACCTTCTCGCCCACGGCATTCATGGTGGGCATCATCTGCCGCAGCAGCATCAGCGTTACCATGAGGATATGCTCGGCGATGGTGACGCCGTAGGCCCCGGCGGAATTGCTCAGCAGCACGCCCTCGTGGGGGTACAGCGCCTCGTCCACATAGCGATCCACACCGGCAAAGCTGGCGCAGAACCATTTCAGCTGCGTCATGCCCTTCAGATCAGTTCGGGCGGGCATGCCGTATACGATCTCATATTCCCCGGCACGCTCCTTGGGCAGCACGCCGTCCATGTAGTAGTCCACGGTGTAGCCGTATTTTGCGGCCACAGCCTCGATCTGCCGCTGATGCTGCGGCTCGAAGAATTTTTCCACCACTGCGATTTTTTTCATGGTCACAACTCCTTTATCATTTGTTCCGCGCAGCGCATACCGTCAGCGGCGGCGGACAGGATGCCTCCGGCATACCCGGCCCCCTCGCCGCAGGGATACAGCCCGCGAATATTGCATTGGTACGTCTCGTCCCGGTGAATGCGCACGGGAGAGGAGGAACGGCTCTCCACCGCCGTCAGCAGCGCGTCGGGGGCGGCGTAGCCCCGGATCTTCCGCTCCAGCAGCGGCAGGGCCTGTGCGATGCTGTCCGCCACAAAGGGCGGCAGACAGCGGTGCAGGTCGGTATACGTCACGCCGGGCCGGTAGCTGGGCGTCACACGGCCCGCCGCCGTGGTGGGACGGACCAGCAGAAAGTCCTCCATCCGCTGACAGGGTGCGCGATAATCCCCACCGCCCAGCGTATAGGCCGCCGCCTCGATCTGCCGCTGGAACCGGATGCCCGCCAGCGGATCATTCTCTCCGCCGTAGTCCTCCGGCGTCACGTTGATCAGCAGCGCGCCGTTGATGTTCTCCTTATCACGGGCATATTCGCTCATGCCGTTGGTGACCACGCGGCCTGTCTCCGAGGCGGCGGCCACCACCTGCCCGCCGGGGCAGACGCAGAAGGAGAAGGCACTGCGGCCATTGTCCAGATGACAGGATAATTTATAGGTGGAGGGAGGCAGACAGGGGTGGCCCGCATACTGTTTATATTGCGCCGCGTCCATGTCCTCCTGCCGGTGCTCGATCCGCACGCCTACGGCAAAGGGCTTGGCGGTCATGGCCACCCCTGCGCCGTGCAGCATCTCCACCGTGTCCCGGGCGCTGTGGCCCAGTGCCAGCAGCGCCTGACGGCAGGGCAGCGTGTACAGGCCCTCCGGGCCTGCTACCGTCAACGCTGTCAGGTGACTTGCGTTTACAGCGATTCCTGTCAGCTTATGTCCGAACCGGATGTCCGCGCCCAGCGCCAGCAGCTCTCTGCGCATGTTCTGCAATGCGATATGCAGCATATCCGTTCCCACATGGGGCTTGGCGTCCCAGAGAATGTCCTCCGGTGCACCGCAGGCCACCAACTGCTCCATGATATAGCGGTGGCGGACGTCCTTGGTGCCGGTGTTCAGCTTGCCGTCGGAAAATGCGCCTGCGCCGCCCTCGCCGAACTGCACGTTGGACTCGGTGTCCAGCACGCCGCTTTGCCAGAAGCGCTCCACGTCCTGCTGGCGGCGTTCCACGCATTGGCCCCGTTCCAGCACGATGGGCCTTGCGCCGCAACGGGCCAGCACCAGCGCCGCGAACAGCCCCGCAGGCCCCATGCCTACCACCACCGGCGGCAGCTCCACCGCCGTAACGGCGGGCGGCAGGACGTAGGAGTCCGGCGTATAGCGGGACACATGTCTGTCCCGGCAGCGCTTCAGGAGCCGCGCCTCGTCCTTCGCGGTGACAGACACGGTGTACACGAACCGCAGGCCGTCACGGGCGTCGATGGCCCGGCGCAGCACCTGCAAGGCGGCGATGTCGCCCTCCCGGCAGCGCAGCATGGCGGCGGCTTTCGTTTTCAGTTGTTCCTGCCCCGCGTCCAGCGGAAGCTTCAGACCCTCCAGCCGCAGCATGGCGCGCCTCCCTTCATCCGTCACAAAAAGTTCAAAATTTTCCGGCAAAACTTAAAGGTTGAATTAAGAAAACCGTATAAACTAATAATCAAGATGAATGATAACACAGTTCGTTCCGAAAATAAAGGAGGAATCCATATGTATAACGACGAATTTGACCGCTTCAATAACGCCAACCAATATCACTACGGCCGCAACAGCAATCTGCCTGCCGACGACTACCAGCCCGCAGGCTACACACCAACCCCAGAGGAGCACAAGCCCGCGAAGAAGTCCGGCTTCTTCCGCAGTGCGGCGGCCAAGGTAGTGGCCATCGTGCTGGCTTGCGCCATCATCGGCACCGGCTGCGGCTTCGGCGGCGCGGCCCTGTACCGCAGCGCTAACCGCCAGACCGTCACCGTCCAGCAGTCCAGCCGTGAGCCTGTCGCCGTCGAGGTGAAGAAGGTAGACAGAGAGACCAAGATGGAGCCTGCCGAGGTGTACGCTTCCACCGTGAACTCCGTGGTGTCCATCAACACCACCTCCACCAGCGGCACCAACATCTTCGGCCAGACGGTGGAGACCGCCAGCTCCGGCAGCGGCTTCATTTACAGCCAGGACGGCTATATCGTCACCAACTATCATGTCGTGAAGGGCGCCACCTCCGTGAAGGTCACCCTGTATGACGGCGCTACCTACGACGCCACTGTCATCGGCGGCGACAGCGACTACGATGTGGCTGTCATCAAGATCGAAGCCACCGGTCTGCCCACCGTGACGCTGGGCAACAGCGAGGACGTGAACGTGGGCGACACCGTGCTTGCCATCGGCAACCCTCTGGGTGAGCTGACCTTCTCCATGAGTCAGGGCATCGTCTCCTGCTGCAACCGTGCCATCAACGTGGACGGCACCCCCTTCAACATGATTCAGGTGGATGCCTCCATCAACCCCGGCAACTCCGGCGGCCCGCTGATGAACCTGTACGGTGAAGTGGTGGGCATCGTGTCCGCCAAGTATTCCAGCTATTCCGACACCACCGTGGAGGGTCTGGGCTTCGCCATCCCCATCAGCGATGTGCAGGCCATCATCACCGATATCATCGAAAACGGTCAGGTGACCGGCAAGGCCTATATGGCCATCAAGGCCGGCACGATGACCGAGCAGATGGCCGCCCAGTATAACATCGACATCAGCGAGGGCGTGTTCGTCTACTCCGCCGAGAGCGGCGGTGCCGGTGAGCGTGCCGGCCTGCAGCTGGGCGACGTCATCACCAAGGTGAACGACACCGCCATCACTTCCATGACCGATCTGTCTGCCGCCAAGAAGAACTACAAGGCGGGCGATACCGTGACGCTGACCGTTTACCGTAACGGCGCGTATATCACGCTGGATCTGACCTTCGACGAGCAGCCCCAGACCACCGGCGAGGATACCACCACCGACAGCCAGCAGGATAACCAGCAGCAGGGCGGTCAGGACTACTCCGACATGTTCCGCGATTTCTATAACTACTACTTCGGCCGGAACGGCCGGTAAGGCGAAAAATGACAGAAGCAGAGGGCTTAGACCCTCTGCTTTTTCATGCGGCAAATTTCTTCTTGTTATTTACAGCTGTATGGTATATAATACATGATATTATGTCATTATTATGCCCGCAATGTGCAATCACCTCCAATAGAAAGGAAGGCTGCTATGATAAGGATCAACAGTGAGCACGGGGATATTACCATCTCCAATGCGGTGTTCACCACCATTACCGGCGCCGCCGCCACCAACTGCTTCGGCGTCAAGGGCATGGCCTACCGCTCCATGACGGACGGCCTTGTCCATCTGCTGCGCCCCGAGACTATGAGCAAGGGCGTGAAGGTCATTTACAACGACGACAACACCGTGTCTATCGAGCTGCATATCATCGTGGACGCCGGGGTGAATATCGCCACGGTCTGCCGCGCCATTATGAGCGAGGTCAAGTATGTGGTCACCTGCAACACCGGTGTGGAGGTACGGGACGTGAACGTCTGCGTGGACTCCGTCAGTAACAGTTAAGGGAGGATCACTGCAAGATGATAGAGAAGATCAACGGCGCCGCCTTCAAGGAGATGGTGCTGTTCGGCGCGGCCTGCATCGCCGGACAAAAGCAGGCCATCAACGACCTGAACGTATTCCCCGTGCCTGACGGCGACACCGGCACCAACATGTACCTGACCATCCAGACCGCCTGCGGCGAGCTGAAGAAGGCAGAGCCTGCCACCATCGACGACGCCGCCAAGATCACGGCCCGGGGCCTGCTGCGGGGCGCCCGCGGCAATTCCGGCGTCATTCTGTCCCTGCTGTTCCGGGGCATGTCCAAGTCCCTGAAGGGCCTGACCGAGGCCGACGGCGCGGCGCTGGCCGCCGCCATGCAGGAGGGCGTTGCCACCGCCTACGGCGCGGTGATGAAGCCTGCCGAGGGTACGGTACTGACCGTTTCCCGTCTGGCTGCCCAGCGGGCCATCGAGGCCGCGCAGGAGAACAATGCCGTGGAGTTCGTGCTGGAGGAGGCCATCCGCGCCGGTGAGGTGACGCTGGCCGAGACCGTGGAGATGAACCCAGTGCTGAAAAAGGCCGGTGTGGTGGACGCCGGCGGCAAGGGCTATCTCATTATTCTGGACGGCATGCTGCGCTGCCTGCGGGGCGAGGAGATCCCCGAGGTGAAGGAGGAGACGGAGGTCAAGGAAAAGGCCGACTTCGCCTCTCTGGAGGACGAGATCACCTTTACCTTCGATACCGTGTTCATCGTCCGCAAGACCATGGGCGAGAAATCTCTGGAGCCGCTGCGGGCCTATCTGGACAGCATCGGCGATAGTCTGGTGATCGGTGAGGACGACGAGTGCTTCAAGGTACACGTCCATACCGATATCCCCGGCTACGCCCTGACCGAGGCCCAGAAGTACGGCACGCTGGAGCTGGCCAAGATCGAGAACATGCGTACTCAGCGGGATGATCTGGCGGCTGGCCGTCAGGCCCACAGCACCGACGATCTGGACGCTGTGGAGGAGGAACTGGAGGCCCAGGAGCACGCCGTGGCGCCCGCCGAAAAGCGGTACGGCTTTGTGGCCGTGTGCGCGGGCGACGGTCTTGCGGATACCTTCCGGGCGCTGGGCGTGGACACCATCGTGTCCGGCGGCCAGACCATGAACCCCTCCACCGAGGCCATCCTCAAGGAGGTCAACCGCACCCCCAGCGAGGTGGTGTTCATCCTGCCCAACAACAAGAACATCATCATGGCCGCCCAGCAGTGCGAGGGCCTGACGGAGAAGCAGATCATCGTCATCCCCACCGCCACGGTGCCTCAGGGCATTACCGCCATGATGAGCTTTGACCCCGACGAGACCGATCCCCAGACTATCGCGCAGGCTATGGTAGCCGCCGCCCAGACGGTGTCCACCGCCCAGATCACCTACGCCGCCCGCAACTCCGATTTTGACGGCTTCGCCATCAACGAGGGCGACTATCTGGCGCTGCTGGACGGCAAGCTGTTCGGCACCAGCCGCAGCATGGACGAGCTGCTGGATAAGCTGAGCCAGCATGCCGCGCAGGCCGGTGCGGAATACATCAACATCTACACCGGCGAGGGCGTGTCCGAGGAGGAGGGCACCAAGACCGAGGCCCTGTTCGCCCAGTGCTGCCCCGATGCGGAGGTGGCGGCCATCCCCGGCGGCCAGAGCGTCTACTTCTATATCATCTCCATCGAATGAGCAAAAGAGGAAGGGCACAGCCCTTCCTCTTCGTTTTACGCGCAAAGCGCCGCCGGGAGACCGGCGGCGCTTCGTTTATTCGTACTCGATGGGCGTATGCTCGCAGATCTCCATGATCTTGGCTTGCAGGGCTTTCAGATCCTCGAAGGTCTCCGGCTTCTTGCGGGGGTCACGCAGCAGCGCTGCCGGATGATACAGCGCCATCATCAACGTGCCGCTGCGGTCAAAGAACTGGCCGTGCTCCTGACTGATCTTGAAGTCCGGCTTGATCAGCTCCATGGCGCTGATGCGGCCCAGACACACGATGATCTTAGGCTTCATCAGCCGTACCTGTGCCCGCAGATAGGCCCGGCAGGCGTCCTTTTCCTCGCCCAGCGGGTCGCGGTTCTCCGGCGGGCGGCACTTGACGGAGTTGGTGATATAGATGTTCTTCCGGTGCAGGCCGATCATGGCCAGCATGTCGTCCAGCAGCTTACCGGCCCGCCCCACAAAGGGCTCGCCCTGCTTGTCCTCGTTGGCGCCCGGCGCTTCACCGATGAACAGCACCTCGGCGTTGGGGTCGCCTACGCCGAACACCACCTGCGTGCAGGTGCGGCGCAGGCCGCAGGCCTGACATTGCAGGCAATTCTCTCTCAGTTCCTCCCATGCGGTCATTTTAGCTTTTCCTCCATCCAGCTCCAGATATCCTGATATACCTCACCCCGGTGGGTTTTCTCGTTCAGCAGCTCATGCCGCAGACCGGGGTACAGCTTCAGTGTGCAGTCCGCTATACCGGCGCGCTTGAACTCGGCATACGTCTGGCGCACGCCCGCGCCCATGCCGCCCACGGGATCGTCCTCGCCGGAGATCAGCAGGATGGGCATGGACTTGTCCATCCGCTCCAGATTGCTGCGCCGCTGGTTGAAGCGGATGCCGGTAAGCATTTCGTAAAACAGCCCCACCGTGGCGTCATGTCCGCACAGGGGATCGGCGATATACTCGTCCACGTTCTCTTCGTCCGCCGACAGCCAGTCGTACTCGGTGCGGTTGGGCTTGAAGGTCTTGTTGTACGCGCCGAAGGCCAGCTCGGTCACGGTGTCGTTGGTGGCAGCGGCGTTCCGGCGCTTCAGCATACCGGCCAGCGCCAGACCGCCGGTCAGTGTCGCGCCGCTCTGCCAGCCGGTGCCCATAAGGATGGCGGCCTTTACCGTGCCGGGATAGCGAATAAGATAGGTGCGGCTGAGGAAGGAGCCCATGGAGTGGCCCATCAGCAGCAGCGGCAGATCGGGGTACTGCTCCTTCAGCTTGGTGTGCAGTACATACACGTCGTCCACCGGAGTGTTCCATGTGTTGCCGTCGCCGAAATACACCGGCGTGCCGCCCTCGGGCAGGGACAGTCCGTGGCCCAGATGGTCGTGGCCCACCACGATGATGCCATGGTTGTTGAGGAACCGGGCAAAATCGTCATAGCGGCCCACATATTCCGCCACACCGTGGACGATCTGCAGCACCGCCACCGGCGTTACGTCCTCCGGTATCCACGCGATGCCGTGCAGGCGGGTCTTTCCGTCGCTGGAAAGAAAGGTGAAGTCCGTCTTTTTTGTCATGGCAATTCCGTCCTTCCTGTGATATACTGAATCTATCGCAATTACGTGTTTCTATTTTATTATATCCATCATACCACAGCAAGCTACTCTTGAAAAGGGGGATTTCTCATGGCTTCCTATATTCTGGCGCTGGATCAGGGTACCACCAGCTCACGGGCCATCGTGTTTGACCGGCAGGGCGAGATCGTGGGCCGGGGCCAATATCCTTTTACCCAGCATTACCCGCAGGCGGGCTGGGTGGAGCACGACCCCATGGAGATCTGGCACACGCAGGCGCAGGCGGCGGCAGACGCCATCGCGGGCCTGCCCTCCGGGGCCATTGCCGGTATCGGCGTCACCAACCAGCGGGAGACCACCATCATCTGGGACAAAAATACCGGCGTGCCGGTCTATAACGCCATCGTGTGGCAGTGCCGCCGCACGGCGGAGCTGTGCGAGGAGTTGAAGCGCCGGGGTCTCAGCGAGCGCATCCAGTCCACCACCGGCCTCTTGATCGATGCCTATTTCTCCGCCACCAAGATCCGATGGATACTGGACAACGTTCCCGGCGCGCGGCAGAAGGCGGAACAGGGCCAGCTGCTGTTCGGCACGGTGGAGACGTGGCTTATCTGGCAGCTGACCGGCGCCCATGTTACCGACTATTCCAACGCCAGCCGCACCATGCTGTTCGATATCCACAAGCTCAGTTGGGACGCGGAGCTGTGCGGCATGCTGGGTATCCCTATGTGCATGCTGCCCCGGTGTGTGGGCAATTCCGAGGTGTACGGCACGGTGAAGCCGGGAATCCCCGGCTTGGAGGCGCTCTCCGGCGTGCCGGTGTGCGGCGCGGCGGGCGACCAGCAGGCGGCCCTCTTCGGCCAGACCTGTTTCCACGCGGGCGATGCCAAGAACACCTACGGCACCGGCTGCTTTACGCTGATGAACGTGGGCGGCAGAGCCGTCCGCAGCCGCGCGGGTCTGGTGACCTCCGTGGCGTGGAGCGTCAACGGTACTGTCACCTACGCACTGGAGGGCAGCGTCTTTAACGGCGGCAGCACCATCCAGTGGCTGCGGGACGAGCTGCATTTGATCGACTCCGCGCCGGAGTGCGACCGTCTGGCGGAATCGGTGGACAGCAGCGGCGGCGTGATCGTGGTGCCGGCCTTTACAGGAATGGGCGCGCCCTATTGGGATATGTACGCCAGGGGCGCGATATTAGGCGTTACCCGCGGCACGGGGCGGGCGCATATTGCCCGTGCGGTGCTGGAATCCATCGCCTTTCAGGTCACCGACCTGATGCTGGCCATGCGGCAGGACGCGGGCTGCGACATCACCTGCCTGCGGGCCGACGGCGGTGCCAGCGTCAGCGATATCCTGCTGCAAATGCAGGCCGACCTGCTGCGTATTCCCGTGGACCGGCCCGCCATGGTGGAGACCACCGCCTTCGGCGCGGCGGCACTGGCGGGGCTGAACTGCGGCATGTGGAGCAGCCTTGAGGAGCTGTCGGCCCTGCGCCGCAGCGACCGGGTGTTCACGCCTCAGCGGGTGCAGGCGGAATGTGATGACGCCTACCGCATGTGGAAGCGGGCGGTACAGCGTGCGGGGGACTGGATCGAACACTGATCTGGCATGAAATCTGACGATTTCATTGCCAAGGGGAGATTACAGCCTGCTGCGCGCCTTAGGCACTTGCAGGCTGAGAAGTATTTTTCGCCACGTACACGCCGCGGCGAAAAATAATCTGAATGCTTCGCGGCGTCCGCACCGCGAACTCTGCGAGGCTTTCTGTGCCCGCATTTGATTAACATTTGATGAATTTCGCCCCAAAAGTCTTGCAAAATACGGAAACGGTGGCTATAATCAGCCTTAATGAAGCCCTTAACACATTTTGAAAGGAGCCATACTTATGTCATTCTTTGATAACATTACCGAAAAGGCCAAGATGTATGCCAATATCGCCGCGGAGAAGGCCAAGGATGTGGCCGAAGTGGCCGCCGATAAGGCCAAGGACGTGAAGGAGACCGCCCAGCTGACCATGGCCATCAAGACCGAGCAGCGTGAGCTGGACAAGAACTACCGCGCCATCGGCCAGTGGTTCGCCTCCGAGTACGAGGGCGAAGTCCCTGACGCCATCAAGGACGTGATGGCCGCCATCGAGGCCAGCCGCGCCAAGATCGAGGAGATGGAGGCCGCTCTGGCCGAGAAGCCCCACACCGAGATCGAGATCACCATTGAGAAGGACGGCGAGACGCCCGAGCTGAAGGCCTGCCCTGTGTGCGGCACCGCTACCAACTCCAGATTCTGCCCCGAGTGCGGCGCGGAGATCGATCCCCAGCCCGCCGCTGAGGAGCCTGCTGAGGCTGCCGAGCCTGAGACGCCCGCCGAGCCGCAGGAGTAAGTTTTTTCCCTCCCATCCACAAAAAGGAGACTACCGCCCGGTAGTCTCCTTTTTGCTTATGCGCCGTTCTGCCGCAGCACCTGCACCGACTCCGCCGCCACATCATAGGAAAGCGTTCCCGTATAGTGCCGCCCGTCCGTGCCGTTATAGGCGTAGTCCGCCGCCAGCTTACCGCTCTCGATCCAGTGAGCGCCGGACAGGGTGACGTCCGGCAGGTATCTATGTTGGTTGACGCTTGGAAGACAGGGCAGCAGCGCCGCCTTTGGCGATTCCGGATCTCCGTAGCCAGCCAGACGCACTAGGATTTCCGCGTCAACGCAGCGCTCCTGCACCGCGCCATCCTCGCTGTTAGCGGTAAAGTCCCACATCCCAACGTAAGATGGCGCGTACTGGCTGTCGGTGGCCCCGCACAGCAGCAGATACCGCCCATCCGGCGACCATTGCAGCTCGTCCAATGCGGTGACGCGGCTGTCCAACTGGTGCCGCGTTGCCATCCGGACGGAGCCTTGCCCGCAATGGCGGCAGTAGGTCGTCCACGGGAGCGGGCAACTGGACTCGACGGCAAAGCCGCCGCCTAGCAGGCTGGTGCGGTACACGGTCATCGTCATGGCGCCGTCCGGCGAGACGCTGCGCTCTCCTACCAGCAGCCGCCCGTTGTGCTGCATCGCCGCCAGCAGCACCGCGGCCAGCACCACGACTGCTGCCAGCGCGGCACAGCGCGTCATCCTGCGGCGGCGCTGCCGCCGCTCCTCGCTGGAGATGACCAGCACCGACCGCAGCGCCGAGGACTCCGGTTC
>CAVBAZ010000078.1:0-3613 GCA_963593515.1 Bacteroidaceae bacterium | reverse complement strand
GAGGTGCAGCTTAACATCGCGTGGTGTCTGCTGCTGGGCCTTGCGGGCGCGGTCATGGGCCAACTGGGCGATCTGAGCTTCTCCGCCATCAAGCGGGAGTGCGGCGTGAAGGACTACGGACGCCTGCTGCCCGGTCACGGCGGCGTGCTGGACCGGTTTGACAGCGTGATCTTTGCCTCGCCGCTGGTGTGGCTCATTATCAAGAGTGTTACCCTGTATTGAGGAAATCTATCATGACAAAAACCATTGCCCTGCTGGGCAGTACCGGCTCCATCGGGCGGCAGACGCTGGAGGTAGTCCGGGAATTGAAGCTGCGGGTGGCCGCGCTGGCGGCCCACGGCAGCGTGGATCTGATGGAAGCGCAGGCGCGGGAGTTCGGCCCGCGCCTTGCGGTGCTTTATGACAAGGCTGCGGCGGAGGAGCTGCGGCAGCGTCTGCGGGATACGGATATCGAGGTGCTGTCGGGGCCGGAGGGCCTTCTGGCGGCGGTACAGGCGGAGGAGGCCGACACGGTGGTGACCGCCGTGGTAGGCAGCGTAGGCTTGGAGCCGACGCTGGCCGCCATTCGCCTTGGGCGGCGCATTGCTTTAGCCAATAAGGAGACGCTGGTGTGTGCCGGTGAACTGGTGATGGCCGCCGCGAAGGAATACGGCGCGGACATCGTGCCGGTGGACAGTGAACACTCCGCCATATTCCAGTGCCTGCAGGGCTGCGCCGACCGCCGGGAGATACGCCGTCTGATCCTGACCTGCTCCGGCGGGCCGTTCTTCGGCAAGAGCTACGACGAGCTGGAAGCCATGACCCCTGCTGATGCCCTGAAGCACCCCAACTGGAGCATGGGAGCCAAGATCACCATTGACTCCGCCACGCTGATGAACAAGGGATTGGAGGTCATCGAAGCCATGCGCCTTTACGGCCTGCCCTTGGAACAGGTGGATGCGGTGGTGCACCGGCAGAGTGTCATCCACTCGCTGGTGGAGTTCCGGGACGGAGCCATGCTGGCCCAGCTGGGTACGCCGGACATGAAGCTGCCCATCCGCTACGCCATGACGTGGCCGGAGCGGGCAACCTCGCCGGAGGAGCCGCTGGATCTGCTATCCTGCGGGGCGCTGACCTTCGCACCCATCGACGAGGACGCCTTCCGCTGCTTTGCCATCGCCCGGCAGTGCGCCAGAGAGGGCGGCACCGCCTGCGCTATCATGAACGCCGCCAATGAGGAGGCGGTGTGGGCGTTTTTGAGGGGTGAAAATTCCTTCAACGGCATCCACCGCACGGTGGAAGCAGTACTGGACAGGGTAACGGTGAAATATCAGCCAAGCCTTGCGGATATACTGGAAGCAGACCGTCTGGCCCGTGAAGCGGCACGGGCGGTACTGTCACGATAAAGGAATTTTGCATTATGACGACCATTGTCTATCTGTTGGTGGCGATCCTCAGCTTTGGCGTTCTCATTGCCGTGCATGAGCTGGGCCACTTTCTGGCGGCCAAGGCCTTTGGCGTGACCGTCAACGAATTTTCCATCGGTATGGGGCCTGCGTTGTGGAAGAAGCAGAAAGGGGAGACCCTTTATGCCCTGCGGGCCATCCCCTGCGGCGGCTTCTGCGCCATGGAGGGCGAGGACGAGGATTCCGACGATCCTCACGCCCTGTACCGGCAGGGCTTTTGGGCCAAGCTGGTGATCTTCGCCGCCGGGGCTTTCATGAACTTCGTCGCGGGTTTGGTGATCCTGCTGCTTCTTTACAGCGGCGCGAAGGCCTTCTATGACCCCACCATCACCGCCTTTGCCGACGGCTGCCCGCTGGAATCCGAAAGCGGCTTGCAGGTGGGTGACAAGCTGCTGTCCATCGACGGCGAGCGGGTGTATATGTACTCCGATGTGAGCCTGCTGTTCAGCATGAACCATGACGGCGTATTCGATCTGGTGGTGCAGCGTGACGGCAAAAAGGTCACGCTGAAGGACTTCCCCATGGAAAAGGCGGAGTATCTGGATCAGAACGGCAACCCCTACACCGGCTACGGCCTGCTGTTCGGCGTGAAGGAGGCCACGGTAGGCGACCGCATCGCCAACAGCTGGAACAACGCCATGGACTTCGTGCGGCTGGTACGGCTGAGCCTGAAAATGCTGGTAACCGGCGAGGCGGGGCTCCGTGACCTCAGCGGCCCAGTGGGCATCGTGTCCACCATGACGGAGGTGGGCGAGTCGGCGGAGACCGTGGGGGCCGCCATCAGCGATATCGCCTATCTGGTGGCGCTGATCGCCGTGAACCTGGCGGTGATGAATTTGCTGCCGCTGCCGGCGCTGGACGGCGGCAAGATCTTCTTCCTGGTGGTGAATGCCGTCTCCATGGTGCTTATCCGGAAGCAGATCCCCCTGAAATACGAGAACTATATCCACTTCGCGGGACTGGTGCTGCTGCTGGGACTGATGGCGCTGGTGACCTTCAGCGACGTGTGGAAGCTGTTTACCTGAGAGGATGCGAGAAGCAATGAGCAGACAGATGAAGATTGGCGGTGTGACCATCGGCGGCGGGGCGGAGGTGGCCATCCAGTCCATGTGCAATACCCGCACGGAGGATGTGGCCGCCACCGTGGCACAGATTTTACGTCTGGAACAGGCGGGCTGCGAGATCATCCGCGTGGCGGTCCCCACCATGGAGGCGGCCCATGCCATCGGACAGATCAAAAAAGCCATCCATATCCCGCTGGTGGCGGATATCCACTTTGACTATAAGCTGGCGCTCTGCTGTGCCGCCGAGGGTGTGGATAAGATCCGCATCAATCCCGGCAACATCGGTGCTCAGGAGCGGGTGCGGGCCGTGGCGGAAGCCTGCCGGACGCATCATATCCCCATCCGCATCGGCGTCAACGGCGGATCGCTGGAAAAGCCGATGCTGGAGAAGTATGGCGGCGTGACGGCACAGGCGCTGGTGGACAGCGCCATGGGCCATGTGCGCCTGCTGAACGACTGCGGCTTTGATGACATCTGCCTGTCGGTGAAGTGCTCCCATGTGCCCACCAATATGGCGGCGTATACCATGCTGTCACAGCAGACGGACTATCCCCTGCATCTGGGCGTTACCGAGGCGGGCACGCCGGAGATGGGCGTGCTGAAATCCGCCATCGGCATCGGCGGCCTGCTGTGTCAGGGCATCGGCGACACCATCCGGGTCAGTCTGACCGCCGACCCGGCGGAGGAGGTAGTGGCCGCCAAGAGGATATTGCAGGCCACCGGCCTGCGCCGCACGGGGCCGAATCTCATTTCCTGCCCCACTTGCGGACGGACGAAATATGACATGATCCCCATTGCCCGGGAGGTGGAGCGGCGGCTGCAGGGCTGTACCAAGCCCATCACCGTGGCGGTCATGGGCTGCGCCGTCAACGGCCCCGGCGAGGCCAGAAGCGCCGATGTGGGCATCGCCGGCGGCGACGGCGAGGGCCTGTTGTTCCGCAAGGGCGAGATATTGTACAAGGTTCCGCAGGACAGGCTGGTGGACGCCCTGATGGCGGAGATCGAGAGGTTGTAAGGAGCATTGGCGGCGGCATGTGGTCATGCCGCCCTACAAAGCGCTATCGGCAGCTGGTTCGTAGGGCGGGGTGACCACCCCCCGCCGCG
>CAVBAZ010000077.1:0-9601 GCA_963593515.1 Bacteroidaceae bacterium | reverse complement strand
TGCCGGTGGCATGTTTTTAACCCCGATCTCGGCGGCTATGCCGCCGTAGCATCCATCTTGATTTCCACAGAAAAACTTGAGTTGTTGTACAGCCCTGATTTGCAGAGCGTATAGCGCGCCCGGAAGTGAAGGAACCGGAGGTTCCTTCCGGTGTTTTTGCCTACTTTTGTCACTGTTGACAAAAGTAGGTCGCTCCGGAGAGCGAAACTCCCCCTAAAAACAACCGAAAGGAGACACCATGGCCAACGGGATCATCATCATCGACAAGCCCGCGGATTGGACAAGCATGGACGTGTGCGCCAAGCTGCGGGGCATCCTGAAAACGAAAAAAGTGGGCCACGCCGGAACGCTGGATCCCATGGCCACCGGTGTGCTGCCGGTGTTCGTGGGACAGGCCACACGGGGCGTCTCCTTTGCCGAAAGCGGCGAAAAGGAGTACGTTGCCACGCTGCGGCTGGGTCTTGTCACCGATACGCAGGATACCTCCGGTCATAAGTTGGCCGAGTCCCCCGTGACCGCTACGGCGGACGACGTGGCGGCGGTGCTGCCACGATTCACCGGAGATATTGAACAGATCCCACCTATGTACTCCGCCATCAAGATCAACGGCCAGAAGCTGTACGATCTGGCCCGGCAGGGCCGGGAGGTGGAGCGAAAGCCCCGCCCCGTCACCATCTATGAGCTTGAGCTGCTGGAGCAGCTGTCGGACACCGAGTTCACCATGCGGGTACGGTGCTCCAAGGGCACCTATGTCCGTACCCTGTGCCACGATATCGGACAGGCGCTGAGCTGCGGCGGCTGCATGGCGTCTCTGCGACGCACCATAGCGGCGGGCTATACGCTGGCTGAAAGCCACACTATCGACGAGGTGCAATCCCAGGGCGAAGCCCTGCTGCGGCCGGTGGACACCCTGTTCCGGCAGTACCCGGAATACCGCATCACCCATCCCAGGGTGGAGCAGCTGTGCCGCAACGGCAACGCCTTCACTGTGAAAACGCCGCTGGAGAGCGGCACCTACCGGGTCTATGGCATGGAGGGGGACTTCCTGTGCCTGAGCCGGTTGGAAAACGGACAAATGACGTCCATCAAGAACTTTTTTGGAGCGTAAACTATGAAGCCTACTGTCATCGCATTGGGATTTTTCGACGGCGTACACCGGGGCCACGGGGCATTGCTGCGGCGCACCGTGGAGGTGGCCCGGCAGCTGGACGCCACCCCTGCCGCCTTCACCTTTGACCGCCCCCCCAAGGAGGTAGTCACGGGAAAGCCCGTGCCTCTCATCAACTCCACCCGTGAGCGGCAGGAGCTGATGGAGCGGCTGTACGGCATTGAGCAGGTGATCGTCGCCCCCTTTGACCATGAGATGATGACCATGCCGTGGGAGGACTTCATCACCGAACTGCTGGTGAAGCGCTATGGCGCGGTGCATCTGGTGGCAGGCCACGACTACCATTTCGGCCACAAAAACGCCGGTGATCCGGAGCTTTTACAGCAGAAGTGCCGTGAACTGGGGCTGGGCTGCGACATCATCCCCAAGGTGGAGATCGAGGGCATCACCGTCAGCTCCACCTACATCCGCCAGCTGGTGCGGGACGGCGAGCTGGAGCGGGCCGCCGTATTTCTGGGCCACCGCCACTGCCTCAGCCAGACAGTGAGCCACGGGTTCCGGTTTGGCCGCACCATCGGCATCCCCACCATCAACTTCACGGTGCCGGAGCATGTGCTGGTGCCGGAAAAGGGCGTGTACGTCACCCGCGTGTACCTGCCGGACGGCGGCAGCTACGCCGGGGTCACCAACGTGGGTACCCGCCCCACCGTCAGCGACAGCGCCGATGTGTCCATCGAGACGTTCCTGCTGGACTTTGACGGCGACCTGTACGGCAAGCGCATCCGGCTGGAGTTCTGCCGCCGCCTGCGGGCCGAGAAAAAGTTCGACTCACCCCAGCAGCTGAAGGACGAGATCGAAAAAAATGTCGCCCAGACCCGGGAATACTTCCGGGAAACGGGCGAAGCATGATAAAACGTCGGCATCCTAAAAGATGCCGACGTTTTATTTATTATTTATTAGTGCGGCGGGGAGCGGAACAAACCCCTCCGCCGAAGCCGCGAAACCCATCTCGGCCCGATATCATAAAATCCGATATTCCCTTCATTTCCCGACGAAATGCGTAATACTTTTCCCGTACAATAGAGCCGTGTTGAAAACCGCCCCTTTGCGGGGCAGAGGGAGCGTGAACCAATGAAACGGCCAACTGTGCGGGACAAGCTGCCATCGGGAGAGCTGTGGCAGTCCCTTTTGCGGAGTTTGCTGGTGTTCGCCCTGTCGGCGGCCCGTGTGGGCGGCCTGTACGCCCCGTGGGCGCTGGCGGCGGTGGCGGTATCCGGCGGAAAGGGCCGGGGACTGTGGGCGCTGGCCGGCGCGGCGGCAGGCGCGGTGGTATGGTTCGATTTCCAGACGGGATTGCGGTTCGCCGCATCGGCTGTGCTGCTGTACTGTGCCAATATGGCCTTCTGCGATACGAAGCTGAGCCGCGGGGAGGGCTATGCCCCGATCCTGACGGCGGCGGCACTGGGCTTGGTGCAGGCGGTCTATCTGGTGGGCCGCACCGCGTCCCAGTGGGCGCTGTGCGCCGCCGGATGCGCTGTGGCGGCGGCAGCGGCCTATGCGTTGGGGGAGAAGCAGCGGGACACGGCTCTGCATCCGCTGGCGCTGCTGACGGCTGCCGTCTGCGCCTTGAGCGGCATCAGTATTTACGGCATCTCGCCGGGCGGCATGATGGCGGCATGGCTGGCGCTGGTATGCGCGGCAGGCGCACCGCCCGCCTATGCGGCGGCTATGGGTGCGCTGGTCGGGCTGTGCGCCGACCTGACGGCCGCCGTACCTGCGCTACTGCTGACGGCGGTGTGCGGCGCCGGTGCACTGTGCGCGTCGCTGCTGCGGGAAAAGCCCCGCGTCTTACAGGCGGCGGCCTTCTGCGTGTGCGCGCTGGCGGTCCCGCTGGCGCTGGACGCCGACCGGCCGTGGCTGACGCTGTACGGATCGGCGGCAGGCGCGGCGGCGTATCTGCTGATGAAGCGCAAGTGGCTTCCGGCTGCGGAAGAGCCGAAACCGGAGGCGGCCCCGGCCATGGCGGTCAACACCGCCGCAAAGGAGCGGGCGGCGGCCTTTCAGGAGCTGTATAACACTATGTTCCGCGCCCGGCCCAAGGAGCGGGGGGAGAACCCCTCGGTGATCTTCGATCAGGCGGCCCAGCAGGCGTGCGAAAACTGCCTGCTGATGAAACGCTGCTGGCACACGGAGTACAACAGCACCTACAACGCCTTCAACGACGCCTGCGGCCCCATGCTGAAGCGGGGCAAAGCAGAGGCGGAGGATTTCCCGCTGTTTTTCACCAGCCGGTGCCTGCACTTTCCGGAGCTGCTGAGCGCCATCAATACGGAGCTGTACGCCTTTCGTCTGCGGCGGCAGTACCGCGCCCGTCTGGAGGACGCCCGCCGTCTGGCGGAGGCCCAGTACGATCAGGTGAGCGAGGCACTGGACGAGGGTGTGCCGCCGGAGCCGGAGGGCGAACTGCCGCTGCGGTGCCGGGTGGGCACGCTGCTGCGGCCCAAGGAGGGCGAGACCCAGTGCGGCGACCAGCTGGCGGTATTTACCGCCGGGGCCGTCCTGTATATGCTGCTGTCCGACGGCATGGGCAGCGGCCCCGCCGCCCACGCCGAAAGCGCCATGACGGTGCGGCTCCTGCGGCAGTTCCTCAAGGCGGGCATCCAGCCCGTTTCGGCGCTGAAAACCATCAATACGGCCCTGACCCTGCGGTGTCAGGAGCAGGGCTGTTTCACCACCATCGATCTGCTGGCGCTGGATCGCCGCAGCGGCGCGGCGCGGCTCTATAAGTACGGGGCGGCGGCCTCCTATGTGAAGAAGGGCGGCACCGTGACCCGGCTGGACGGAACGAGCCTGCCTGCCGGGCTGCAAAGCGCCCATCAGCCGCCGGAGGCCACCGGACTGTCTCTGGAGCCGGGCAGCGTGCTGGTGATGGTCAGCGACGGCGTTACCAGCGAGGGGGACGAATGGCTGCGTGAGCTGTTGCGGCAATGGCCGGGCGGCGACAGTCAGGAGCTGGCCCAGATGGTCATGGCGGAATCCCGCCGTCACGGCGGCCTGCGGGACGATTGCGCGGCGCTGGCGCTGCGCGTTGAAAAATCTGAGGAAAACCTTGAAAAGCGGGTATAACCGCCCGGTGCACGGGACATACTCTCTCTATCAGGCAAAGGATATCAGCGCAAGGAGGGCATGGTTTTGGTAAAAGGTGTTTCCCGCCGGGTCATTGTGGTGGACAGCCCCGACCCGCAGGTGTTTGAACAGGCGATCTTCGTTCTCAGCGGCGACGGCGCGGGGGTCAGCCAGCAGCAGCTGGTGGATCAGGCCGTCCGCGTGGCCAAAAGCTATGCCCGCACCCACGGGGTGCCCCAACGGGGCTTTCACATGACGCCGCCGCTGTGGATGGCGGCGGGCAGCGCCGTCATCGGCGCGGTATGGGCAGCGGTGGCGCTGCTGTGATCCCCGCCTGTGTGCGGCTATTCAAGCTGTACAACATTGCTAACTTTCTTTCCACATTTTTCTCCTCATTTGGGGCGGACGAGTTGTCGTCCGCCCTCTTTTTTTCTGGGAAAAGATATGATATAATATGCAGACATGCATTCGTTTATGTGCTTTACATGGAGGATATGACCCTATGAGGATCGGAAATGTGGAGGTGGCCTCCCGGCTGGCGCTGGCCCCCATGGCGGGGGTGACGGATATGGCGTTCCGCCAGATCTGCCGCGAGCTGGGCGCGGGCTACTCCTGCACGGAGCTGGTCAGCGCCAAGGCGCTGTGCTATCAGGATAAAAAAAGCCGCACGCTGCTGAAAATGGCACCCAACGAGCATCCGGCGGCGGCCCAGATCTTCGGCAGCGACATCACCTGCATGGCGGAGGCCGCGGTGATCGCGGCGGAGGTGTCCGGCGCGGAGGTCATCGACATCAACATGGGCTGCCCCGTGGGGAAGGTGGTCTCCAACGGCGACGGCTCGGCCCTGATGAAGGACCCGGAAAAGGCCGCCCGCATCGCCGAAGCGGTGGTGAAGGCCAGTCCTGTGCCCGTAACGGTGAAGATGCGCCGGGGATGGGACAAGGGCAGCATCAACGCCGTAGAGCTGGCGAAGTTGCTGGAACAGGTGGGCGTGGCGGCGGTGGCCGTCCATGGCCGCACCCGCACCCAGATGTACGGCGGACAGGCCGACTGGGTCACCATCCGGGAGGTGAAGGAGGCTGTGTCCATCCCCGTCATCGCCAACGGCGACGTATTCTCGGCGGAGGACTGTCTGCGGATATTGCAATTCACGGGAGCGGATATGGCCATGATCGGCCGGGGCTGCTTCGGGAACCCATGGCTGTTCCAGCAGTGCGCCGCGGCGCTGGCGGGCAAGCCCATCCCGCCCCTGCCGCCCCTTGCGGAGCGGTGCGATCTGGCGGTGCGGCAGATCGAGCTGGCGAAAGAGGACAAGGGCGAGCATATCGCCATTCTGGAGGCCCGGCGGCACTATGCGTGGTATCTCAAGGGTGTGCCCCACGCCAATTACTATAAGGATCAGATCGTTCGGATGAACACCATGGAGGACGTGTACCGCGTAACGGCGGGCATCAAGAGGGATTTGAAATGAAGGATCAGGAAAACATCATCGCACGGGCGCGGCGGGGAGACGCCGACGCCTTCGAGCAGCTGGTGGTGGCCTATCGGGATCAGGTGTTCCGCCTTGCCCTGCGCATGTGCGGCAACGAGGCCGACGCCGACGAGGTGGCGCAGGAGGCGTTTCTCTCTGCGTGGAAGGCATTACCCAATTTCCGGGGCGACAGCCAGTTTTCCACATGGCTCTATCAGCTGACCAGCCACGCCGCCATCGACCTGATGCGGCGGGAGAAGCGGCAGATCGCCGCCGAGGACATCACCGAGGTCAGCGCGCCCGACCCCGCGCCTGGCCCGCAGCAGCAGGCGGAGCGTTCCGAAACGCGGCAGGCCGTCCGGGACGCCATGGAGCAGCTTTCGCCGGAGTACCGGCAGATTGTGGTGCTGCGGTTTTTGCAGGAGCTGAGCTATGAGGAGATCGGCGCGGTGCTGAAGCTGCCGCCGGGCACGGTGAAATCCCGGCTGAACCGGGCCAAATCGCAGTTAAAAGACATTTTGTCAAAAAGCGGGAACCTTTTCGGTGCAGGGAGCGTCATACATACAGAATCAAATGGAAAGGAGGCGCGGCCATGAAAGACAACGAACGGGAAAACGACATATTTGACGAGCTTTTGCGGGACGCTCTGGCGTCCGACGCTGCGCCCTCCGACGATTTTACGGCGCGGCTTATGGAGCAGGTGCGTCGCACGCCCCAGGAAAAGCCTTTGAAAAAGCAGCCGGTGGTGAAGATCCTGGCGGCGCTGGCCGCCTGCGCGGTGATCGTGGCGGCCATCCCGCTGGTGACGGGCAGCATGGGCGGCGCTAGCGCTGCCTTCGATCAGGCGGCCTCTGCCGACTGCGCCGAGCCGGAGGCCGCTATGAACAACGCCGATGACCGCACCGGTGGGGATAACCAGATGATGTATTCGGCCCTCCCGAATACGGACAGCACCGGCGGTGCGCTGGACGGTGAGGAGAACTCTCAGCGCAAGCAGGATGAAGCGCCTGGCGACAACGAAAACGTTCAGGCTCTGACCCTTGTGGGACAGGATGCCAAGGACGCGAAAGCCGCGCTGGATGCCATGGACATCCAGCCTACGGAAATTGAAAATGGCAGTTACACCTATGAGCTTACTGAGAAACAGGCACAGGAGCTGGGCAAAACGGTGGACGCTCTGTACGGTGTCGAGGAAAGTTTGACGTTGACTTTGGAGGTGGCGGAATGAAGAATCTGACCACCCGCAGGCTGGCCGTCTCCGGCATGATCGGCGCGGCCTATGCCGTTATGGCTATCTTCGGCTCGATCTTCGGGCTGACCTTCGGCCCCATCCAGTTCCGGTTCTCCGAGGCGCTGTGCGTCACGCCGTTCCTGTTTCCGGAGGCGGTAGGCGGACTGTTCGTGGGCTGCCTGATCGCCAACCTGTTCAGTCCCTATGGACTGCTGGATATCATCGTGGGCTCTCTTGCCACGCTGATCGCCGCGTGGCTCACCTCCCGGTGCCGCAGCCGCTATCTGGCCCCGCTGCCGCCGGTGATCGTCAACATGGTGCTGGTGGGCGGCCTGCTGGCCTTTGAGCAGACCGGTTTCACCGAGGCTTTCATGGCGGCCTTCTGGTACAACGCCTGCTCGCTGGCGGTCAGCGAGGCGGTGGTGTGCTACGTTCTGGGCCTTTTGCTGCTGAAAGCGCTGGAAAAAACGAAATATTTCAAGGAATTGCAAAAAAAAGATTGACTTTTACCGTGAAGATGGTAAAATGATTAGGCTTGCGTATTATGGCAATGCGTGGGCAAATCCTTGCTCCTATCGAAGAATAGGGGCCATAAGTCCAAAAGGAGGTGCAAAAGTATGGCTAAGATTTCCGCCAACTATGAGGTCGTTTACATCATCGACCCTGCACAGGGTGAGGAGGCTATTGCCGCGACCGTGGCAAAGTTCCAGGCTCTGGCTGAACAGCATGCTTCCAACGTCGTTGTTGACGAGTGGGGCAAGCGTCGTCTCGCTTACGCGATCGACTACAAGACCGAAGGCTATTATGTCCTGATGTCCTTCACCAGCGCGCCGGAGTTCCCCCGCGAGCTGGATCGTATCCTGGGCATTACCGAGGGTGTCATGCGTTCCATGATCGTCTGCAAGGACGAGTAAGAGGAGGGCAACATGCTCAACAAGATCTTTATCATGGGCCGCCTGACCCGTGACCCCGAGCTGCGCCGCACGCAGTCCGGGACTCCTGTCACCAGCTTTTCTCTGGCCGTTGACCGGGATTTCAAGTCCCAGTCCGGCGAGAAGGAAACGGATTTCATCGACGTGGTGGCGTGGCGCTCGACCGCTGAGTTCGTCGCCAAGTACTTTACCAAGGGCCGCATGGCCGTGGTGGAGGGCCGCCTGCAGATCCGTGACTGGCAGGACAAAGACGGCAACAGACGCCGCAGCGCGGAGGTCGTTGCCGACAACGTTTATTTCGGCGACAGCCGGCCTGCTGGCAACGGCGGCAATTCGTTCAACGATGCCCCGTCCTACAACAGTGCGCCTGCTTACAGCGCACCCACCGGCGGCTATGCCGCGCCCGTGGGCGGCGATTTTGCCGAGATCGACGATGAGGACGGCGACCTGCCGTTCTGACCCGTGTCCGGGACACAAAAATAATTAAAGGAGGACTATTCCATGGCTATGGAACGTGAAAACAGACCCGCACGCGGCGGCGTCCGCAAGCGGAAGAAGGTTTGCCAGTTCTGCGTGGATAAGTGCGAGCATATTGATTACAAGGATGCTGCCAAGCTGCGTCGCTTCATCAGCGAGCGCTCCAAGATCCTGCCTCGCCGCACCACCGGCACCTGCGCCATGCATCAGCGCCAGCTGACCGAGGCCATTAAGCGCGCCCGTCAGATCGCCCTGCTGCCCTTCGTCACCGAGTAAGACGAACCACATGCAACGAAAAGCTCCACCCGAACGGGTGGAGCTTTTTTGCGTGGATTTTTTTGGAGGAGGAGTTTCGCTCCCCGGAGCGACCTACTTTTGCCAATAGCGGCAAAAGTAGGCAAAAACGCCAGAAGAAACCTCCGGTTTTTTCACTTCCGGGCGCGCTATGATGATTTTAGACCTGTGACCATGTACCGCACGTTCGCGCAAAATTTTCATTGTCGTGCTGTCATCGAATCGTCTCTGCTCCAGCGCCGCTGCCGCTGATACCTACATCAAACAATGCTGTTAATTCTACCGTTGATAACGTCAGCGGCAGCGGCGCTGGAAGAAAGTCGATGCGTCATACAAAACGAAATCAACTATGTCCCGTGACCGCGTGGTACAAGGTTACAGCTTTGCAAAATGAACAGCGTGCGCGGATTCTTAAACCGCAGGTTTAAGCTGTCCTTTTGGGTACTTTTGGGACAGCGGCCAAAAGTACCTCGTCCCCGCAGGAACGAAATTCCCCTTCACCCCCGAAGGGGAAACCTTCAAAACACAAAGGACGGGCTGCCCCGTCCTTTGTTGTTTATCTATTCTCTTTACCGCACCATGCTCCGGTCGATCTCCGCCAGAGAGTGTGCGCCGCACATCAGCATGGTGTCCTCCAGCTCGGCCTTCAGCTTGGCCACCAGCACGGCAGGGCCTTCCTCGCCGCCGCCGTACACCATGTTGACGAAGGGACGGGCGATCAGCACGCCCTTGGCACCCAGCGCCAGCGCCTTGAACACGTCCATACCGGTACGGATGCCGCCGTCCACCAGCACCATCACATCCTTGCCGACAGCGTCCACGATCTCCGGCAGTACCTCCGCCGTAGCGGGACACTGATCCAGCACGCGGCCGCCGTGGTTGGACACGATGATGGCCTTGGCGCCAGCCTTTACGGCCTTCTCCGCGCCTTTGACGGTCATGATGCCCTTCAGGATAAAGGG
>CAVBAZ010000076.1:0-8298 GCA_963593515.1 Bacteroidaceae bacterium | reverse complement strand
GCGCCGCTGCCGCTGATGCGGTGCGACGGTAGAAATTGAATCGCTGTTCACGGCGGCATGTGGTCATGCCGCCCTACGAAAAGGTGTGATAGAATTTCCGTAGGGCGGGGTGACCTCACCCCGCCGCGCGGTGAACGCATACGATTTTTCGGCGTAAAATTCAGCGGCAGCGGCGCAGGAGCAGAGACGATCCTTTTACGAAACGAAAGAGGACATTTCCCGTGAACGTGCGGTAGAAATTTTAAGTTTTATTTCGTGTATAGCGCGCCCGGAAGTGAAGGAACCGGAGGTTCCTTCCGGTGCTTTTGCCTACTTTTGTCACTGTTGACAAAAGTAGGTCGCGCCGGGGCGCGAAACTCCCCTTATCAATCCATCAAAATAAGGAACAAACTATGGAAACCATTACCATCACCACAGAATTTATCAAATTACAGGACCTTCTCAAGCTCTCCGGTCTGGTCTATACCGGCGGCGAGGCCAAGGTGCTGATCCAGGAGGGCGCCGTTTCCGTCAATGGCGAAGTCTGCACCCAGCGGGGAAAAAAGCTTCGCCCCGGCGACACCGTGGATTTCGGCGGCAAGAAGCTGGCCGTGGCCTATGCGGATCAATGAGCTGAGCCTTTCTGGCTTCCGCAACTACCGCCGCCAGAGCCTGACCTTCGACCCCGACTGCAACGTGATCTACGGCGAGAACGCCCAGGGCAAGACCAACCTGCTGGAAGCGGTGGTCTATCTCTCCTGCGGCAAGTCGCCCCGCACTCACGCCGACAAGGAGCTAATCGGCTTCGACGCGGCGGGCGCGGTGCTGGAGGGCCGCATCCTGTCCCGTGACCGGGAGTTTGTGACCCATATCGAGCTTACCCGCGGCAGAAAGCGGAAGATGACCGTCAACGGCGTGACCGCGAAAAATGCCGCCGCGCTCAGCGACGTGCTGCACACGGTTTTTTTCGCGCCGGAGGATCTGTTCCTCATCCGTGACGGCGCGGCGGCGCGGCGGAAGTTCATGGATCTCTCCCTGTGCCAGCTGCGGCCCCGGTACGCCGAGGCGCTGGCGGAATACAGCCGCCTTTACGAGCACAAGACCCGCATCCTGCGGGACAGCGAGGACTTTCCCGGCCTGCTGGATACCCTGCCGGAGTTCAACCAGCGGCTCTGTCTGGTTGGCGCGGTGCTGATCCGGTATCGAGCGTCCTTCTGCGAGAAGCTGCGGCAATACGCCGCCCAGGCCCACGCCGAGTGCAGCGGCGGCCGTGAGGAATTATCCCTGCAATACAAGACCGTCAAGACCGTCACCGATCCGCTGGCGGAGCAATCTGTCATTGCCCAACAGCTGATGGACCATCAGCAGAGCCACTACGCCGCCGAGATCGCTTCCCGCCTGTGTCTCAGCGGGCCCCATAAGGACGATATCGAGGTATCTGTCAACGGCCACAGCGCCCGGCAGTTCTGCTCACAGGGGCAGGTGCGGACGGCGGCGCTGGCCCTGAAGCTGGCGGAGCGGGAGATCCACAAGGACACCTTCGGCGAATATCCCGTCATGCTGCTAGACGATGTTCTTTCGGAGCTTGACCCTCTGCGGCAGGAGTATGTCCTGAACCGCATCGCCGGAGGACAGGTGTTTATCACCTGCTGCGAGAATGACCGGCTGGACACCCTGCTGACCGGCAAGGTGTTTCACGTGAAAAACGGGGAGGTGCTGTGATGCCCTATCTGCACATTGGCCAGAGCGTCACCGTGGAGGAAAAGCGCATCATCGGTATATTCGATCTGGACAACACCACCTACTCCAAGCACACCCGGAATTTTCTGGATGGCGCGGAGGCGGAGGGACAGGTCATCTCTGTGTGCGAGGATATTCCCCGCTCCTTCCTGCTGTGCGACCATCCCTATCATAAGCAGATCGTCTATCTCTCCCAGCTGAACACGGTAACGCTGCAAAAGCGCGCCGAGAGCTGGCGGGAGGAGTTGGAATAAAGTACCCCGTGCGTAATACACGGCGCGATGTGATCATCGCGCCCTACAGAAATATATCGTAACACCGTGCGTAGGGCGGGGTGACCACACCCCGCCGCACATGATATGGTATATGTCGCTCTATCGCAAATCCCTTCTTGAAGAGGAGAATACAATATGTCTGAATTTGAAAACGTCACCCATGTGGAAACGGAATACGACGCCTCGGAAATCCAGGTTCTGGAGGGTCTGGAGGCCGTGCGCAAGCGGCCCGGCATGTATATCGGTTCCACCAGCGCCAGCGGCCTGCACCATCTGGTGTACGAGATCGTGGACAACGCCATCGACGAGGCGCTGGCCGGCTACTGCACCGACATCACCGTGACTATCAACCCCGGCAACACCATCACCGTCACCGATAACGGCCGCGGCATCCCTGTGGACATCCAGAAGCAGACGGGCCGTCCTGCGCTGGAGGTGGTGTTTACCGTGCTGCACGCCGGCGGCAAGTTCGGCGGCGGCGGCTACAAGGTGTCCGGCGGCCTGCACGGCGTGGGCGCATCCGTGGTCAACGCCCTTTCCGAATGGCTGGAGGTGCAGGTGCATAAGGACGGCCATGTCTACGAGATGAAGTTCTCCCGCGGCCACATCACCTCTGAGATGCAGATGATCGGCGACACCGACCATACCGGCACCACTGTCACCTTCAAGCCCGACGGCGAGATGTTCGACACGCTGGAGTACGACTATGAGACGCTGCACACCCGTATGCGGGAGCAGGCGTTCCTGAACGCGGGCCTGCGCATCACCACCACCGACGCACGGCCCGGTCAGGAGCAGTCGGAGACCATGCGGTACGAGGGCGGCATCCGTGAGTTCGTCACCTATATCAACCGCAACAAGACCCCTCTCCATGAGGAGGTCATTTACCTCGCCGGCGCCAAGGACGACGCCACCGCCGAGATCGCCATGCAGTATAACGATGGCTATAACGAGACGCTGGTGTCCTTCGCCAATGACATCCACACGCCAGAGGGCGGCATGCATGAGACCGGATTCAAGGCGGCGCTGACCCGCGTGCTGAACGCCTACGGCGTCAAATACGGCATGATAAAGGACGGCGACAAGGTCTCCGGCGAGGACGTCCGTGAGGGCATCACCGCCGTGATCTCCGTCAAGCTGACCGAGGCGCAGTTCGAGGGCCAGACCAAGGCCAAGCTGGGCAACGCCTATATCCGCACGTTGGTGGATAACATCGTGTCCGACCAGCTGGCGGCCTATCTGGAGGAGCATCCAGTGGTGGCCCGCACCATTCTGGACAAGGCCATGACCGCCAACCGCGCCCGCGAGGCGGCCCGCAAGGCCCGCGAGTCCATCCGCCGCAAGACGGTGCTGGGCGGCGCGGCCATGCCGGACAAGCTCCGTGACTGCAACGAGAATAACCCCGAGCTGACCGAGCTGTATATCGTGGAGGGCGACTCCGCAGGCGGCTCCGCCACACAGGGCCGCGACTCCCGCTTTCAGGCCATCCTCCCCCTGTGGGGCAAGATGCTGAACGTGGAAAAGGCCCGCGTGGACAAGGTCTACGGCAACGATAAGCTCCAACCGGTCATTATCGCGCTGGGCGCGGGCATCGGCGAGGACTTCGACGAGAATAAGCTGCGCTATCACAAGATCATCATTATGGCCGATGCCGATGTGGACGGCGCCCATATCCGTACCCTGCTGCTGACGTTCTTCTTCCGCTATATGCGTCCCCTCATCGAGCAGGGCTATGTGTACTCCGCCGTGCCGCCGCTCTTCAAGCTGAGCCGCGGCAAGACCACCCGCCTTGCCTTCAGCGAGGAGGAGCGTGACGCTATCTCCGCCGAGATGCGGGGCGGCAACCCCAGCGTGAAAATTGACATCAGCCGCTTCAAGGGCCTTGGCGAGATGAATCCCCACGAGCTGTGGGAGACCACCATGGATCCGGAGAAGCGCACCCTGCGCCGCATCACGCTGGACGACGCGGTGAAGGCCGACGCCACGTTCACCGTCCTCATGGGCGAGAAGGTGGAGCCGCGCAAGGAGTTCATCGAGCGCCGCGCCAAATACGCCGTGAATCTGGATTATTAAGGAGGGGTACAATACTATGTCCAAAAAACCCCAATACGATCCCGAGGAGATCCGTTTCCCGAATCAGCACATTGTGGAATCCCCGCTGGTGCCGGAAATGGAGAACTCCTATATCGAGTACGCCATGTCCGTTATCGTGGGCCGCGCCCTGCCGGACGTGCGTGACGGCCTGAAGCCCGTACACCGGCGTATCCTCTACGCCATGTACGAGGATAACCTGACCAGCGACAAGCCCTTCAAGAAGTCCGCCACCTGCGTGGGCGACGTGCTGGGCCGGTATCACCCCCATGGCGACGCCTCCGTCTATGACGCGCTGGTGCGTCTGGCGCAGGACTTCTCCATGCGCTATATGCTGGTGGACGGCCACGGCAACTTCGGCTCCGTGGATGGCGACCCCCCTGCCGCCTACCGATACACCGAGGCCCGCTTGAGCAAGATCTCCAACGAGATGCTGCGGGATATCGAAAAGGAGACGGTAGACTGGGATCCCAACTTCGATGAGAGCCGCAAGGAGCCCCGCGTGCTCCCCTGCCGCTTCCCCAACCTGCTGGTGAACGGCTCCAGCGGTATCGCCGTGGGCATGGCCACCAATATCCCGCCCCACAACCTGCGGGAGGTCATCGGCGCGTGCATCTGCGTGCTGGATAACCCGGAGGCCACCCTCTCCGACCTGATGGAGCATGTGAAAGGCCCCGACTTCCCCACCCGCGGCATCATCATGGGCCGCAGCGGCATCCGCGCCGCCTATGCCACCGGCCGCGGCCGCCTGATGGTTCGCGCCCGCCACGAGTTTGAGGAGTTCGGCAATGGCCGCACCCGCATCATCTTCACGGAGCTGCCCTATCAGGTGAACAAGCGCATGCTCATCAAGTCCATCGCCGATCAGGTGGAGGACAAGCGTATCGAGGGTATCTCCGATATCCGTGACGAATCCGACCGCAACGGCATGCGCATGGTCATCGAGCTGAAGCGTGACGCCAATCCCCAGGTGGTGCTGAACCGCCTGTTTGCCCAGACCCAGCTGCAAACGACCTTTGCCATCAATATGCTGGCTCTTGTGGAAAACCAGCGACAGCCCAAGATTTTGTCCCTGCGGCATATCATCGACGAGTATCTCAAGTTCCAAGAAGAGATCATCATCCGCCGCACCCGCTTCGACCTGAAAAAGGCACAGGAGCGGGCCCATCTGCTGGAGGGTCTGCTGATCGCGCAGGATAACATCGACGAGGTCATCAAGATCATCCGCACCAGCTACGACAACGCCAAGGAAAACCTGATGGCCCGCTTCGGTCTGGACGACGTGCAGGCCCAGGCCATTCTGGATATGCGCCTGAAAGCCTTGCAGGGTCTCGACCGGGAGAAGCTGCAGAACGAGTATAAGGAGCTGGAGGAGCGCATTGCCTACTTCCTGCGCATCCTCAACGACGAAGGTCTGGTGAAGTCCATCCTGAAGGAGGAGCTGACCGCCATCGCCGACAAGTACGGCGACGAGCGCAAGACGGAGATTCAGGACGTGGAGGACGAGATCGACATCGAGGATCTCATTGAGGAGGAGCAGTGCGTCTATACCCTGACCAACAACGGCTATATCAAGCGCACGCCGGTCAGCGAATACGCGGCCCAGTCCAAGGGCGGCATGGGCAAGAAGGGCATCACCACCCGCGACGAGGATTACGTCTGCGACGTGTTTACCGCCTCCACCCATGATTTCATCATGTTCTTCACCGATACCGGCAAGGTCTACCGCAAGAAGGGCTATCAGATCCCCGAGTCCGGCAAGGCCGCCAAGGGCACCGCGCTGGTGAACATCCTCCAGATCGAGACCGATGAGCGGGTGCAGGCCATGATCCACTACCGTCCCAGCGAGGAGACCGACAGCAGCAACCTCCAGCTGACCATGGTGACCGAGAACGGCACCGTCAAGCGCGTGGCGGTGTCCGCCTTCCGCAATCTGCGGCAGAACGGTATCCGCGCCCTCCGTCTGGATGAGGGCGACCGTCTGGTGTCCGTGCTGGAGACCGACGGCCAGAGCCGCGTACTGATCGCCACCTATGACGGTATGGCGGTGTGCTTCGACGAGAACGACGTCCGCTCCATGGGCCGTGACGCCGTTGGCGTCCGCGGCATCCGCCTCCGTGAGGGCGACCGTGTCATCGGTGCCGCCAAGGCGGTGGAGGGTTGTCAGGTGCTGTCCATCACCGAGCGGGGCTTCGGCAAGCAGACGCCGGTGGAGGAATACCGCGTCACCAACCGCGGCGGCATCGGCATCAAGAACTATATGGTCACCGACAAGACCGGCGGCGTGGTGGGCATGAAGGTGGTGGACGGCAGCGAGGATATCCTGCTCATCACCCAGAGCGGCATCATGCTGCGCACGGCGGTGGAGAATATCCGCAGCGCCGGCCGCGCCACGCAGGGCGTTATCGTCATGCGCTTCAAGGAGGAGGGCGACCGCGTGATCGCCATGGCCCTGACCGACAAGGACGAGGAAGAATAACCAACACAGAGGGAGGGGCATGGCCCCTCCCCTGTTGTTGAATATTTCGCGATTCCGGAGCGAGGAGTTGTTTCGCGCTTCCGAGCGCGAGACACTTTTGGCCACGGCCCCAAAAGTGTCCAAAAAGGCCGCTTAAACCTGCGGTTTAAGAATCCGCCCACGCTATACCCCATTTTTAATTTGATGTTTTTTACCGCGCGTTCACAGAACACGGCTGTTATCGCCGCATGTGACGAATCGACTTTCTTTCTGCGCCGCTGCCGCTCACGTTCTCAACGGTAGACACCGAAGCGTTTTTCGACGTATCAGCCAGCGGCAGCGGCGCTGGTGCAAAGACGATTCAATGGCGAAACGATACGAAACATTTTGCGCAAACGTGTGGTATACAGTATCAAAATCCGAAAATGCATAGCGCGCAAGGAAGTCTTGAAACCTGGGTTTCAAGTTGTCCTTTTGGGTACTTTTGGGACAATGGCCAAAAGTACCTCGTCCCCGCAGGGACGAAACTTTCCTAAAAAAATAAATCAAAAGGAGACCCCTATGGACACCCTCTCCCTTTCCATTATCGCCCATATCCATACTCCCTTTGCTGAAAAATTCGGCGTCCCACGGCAGAGCGGCCTTGCCCCCACCGCGGGACGGATCGTCTTTGCGCCGGAGTACCGCAATCCCGACGCCCTGCGGGGCCTGGAGGGCTTTTCTCACCTGTGGCTGGTGTGGGTGTTCGATCAGGCCATCCGGAAGGACTGGTCCCCCACCGTGCGGCCGCCCCGTCTGGGCGGCAACCAGCGCATGGGCGTGTTTGCCACCCGGTCTCCCTTCCGGCCCAACCCCATCGGCCTGAGCTGCGTGGAGCTGTCCGGCGTGGAGTGGAACACCCCCGACGGGCCGGTGATCCACGTCCGGGGCGCCGATCTGGTGGACGGTACGCCCATTCTGGACATCAAGCCCTATCTCCCCTACTGCGACGCCCGGCCTGACGCAAAGGGCGGCTTTACCGACGCGCTCAACAGCGCTATACTGGCGGTGGACTGCCCACCCGCCCTGCTGGAAAAGCTTCCGGAAGCAGACCGCCCCGGCCTACTGGCGGTGCTGGCCAACGATCCCCGGCCCCGGTATCAGGATGATCCCCAGCGGGTATACGGCCTGACCTACGCGGGATGCAATGTGACCTTTCGCGTGGAAGAGAATACAGTGATTGTTGTTGGGGTGGAATAAATACTTTTTTGGATAAAGGATGTTTCGCCCTCCGGGGCGATGGGAGTATTTCGTCCCCTCGGGGACGAGGTACTTTTGGCCGTTGTCCCAAAAGTACCCAAAAAGACAACCAGAAACCCAGGTTTCTGGACTTCCTGCGCGCTATACCCCTCACGAATGTGATATCATGTACCACACGTTCACAGAACACAGTGGATAGCGATATGTATGACGAATCGACTTTCTTCTTGCGCCGCTGCCGCTGATGCGGCGCAACGGTAGAACTTGTTTGATCTACACTTTAGAGTAAAAGCGGCAGCGCTCAGAGAAGTAAAGACGATTCAACATTTCATTTCGTATGACCAAAACCATGTTCTGTGAACGCGCGGTACAAGGCACCAAATTATAAACGCGGCATAGCGTGCACGGATTCTTAAACCGCAGGTTTAAGCTGTCTTTTTGGGGAGCGATCCGAGCGCTGCCTGTGGCAGATGAAGCGAGGTGAGCGAGTGGCAGCGGTCAAAATTTCGGCGGCTT
>CAVBAZ010000075.1:0-6951 GCA_963593515.1 Bacteroidaceae bacterium | reverse complement strand
GCGTGACCCTCGGCGATGCCCACATCAAAGAGCCGCTTGGGATATTTCCGGGCAAACTCCGTCAGGCCGGTGCCCTCCTGCATGGCGGCGGTGATGGCGCATACGCGCTCATCCTCCCCCGCCAGCGCGGTCAGCTCCGCGCCGAACACATGGGAGAAATCCGTTCCCGAAGGCTTCAGCGGCTTTCCGGTATCCGGTGCAAAGGGCGACACGCCGTGATAATCGGCAGGGTGCTCCTCCGCCGGAGCGTAGCCCTTCCCCTTTACGGTACGCACATGCAGCAGCACGGGGCAGCGCTGCTCCTTGGCCCATCGCAGCGCCTGCTCCAGCGACTCCACATCGTGGCCGTCCACCGGCCCCATGTAGGCAAAGCCCATGCTCTCGAACATGGAGCTGCCCGGCAGCAGTGTCTTTTTCAGCGCCGTTTTGACATCGTGGCTCACCTGATAGAGCTTGCCGCCCACCAGACTGCCGCCCAGCAGCTGGCGATAGCGCTTCTTAAATTCGTAATAGCCCGGCTGCGTCCGCAGACGGGACAGATGGCGGCTGACCGCGCCTACATTGGGCGCAATGGACATACCGTTGTCATTGAGAATGACGATCATGGGCTCGCCGGAGGCGCCCGCGTTATTCAGCCCCTCAAAGCTGAGACCGCCGCCCAGCGCACCGTCGCCGATCAGGGCGATCACGCTGTAATCCTCATGCCGCATGGTGCGGGCTTTAGCCATGCCCAGCGCCACGGAGACGGAGTTGGAGGCGTGGCCCGCCACAAAGGCGTCGTGGACGCTCTCATAGGGCTTGGGGAAGCCGGACAGCCCGCCGAATTGCCGCAGGGTGTCCATCCGCTCACGGCGGCCCGTCAGAATTTTATGGACATAGCACTGGTGTCCCACGTCGAACACCAGCCGGTCACGGGAGGTATCAAACACCCGATGGATGGCTACCGTCAGCTCCACCACACCCAGATTAGACGCCAAATGCCCGCCGGTTTTTGCCACGCTGCGTACCAGAAAGGCACGCAGCTCGTCGCAAAGCTGGCGGGTCTGCGCATAATTCAATGTCTTTACATCAGAAGGACTATGGATGGATTCCAACATCAGGGGTCATTCCTCATTTCAGCGATAGAGATGCAGCGCGTGCATGATCCGCGCCACCCGGTACACCACGGCGGTACATTCGTTGATGGCCACCTTCTTAAAAAGCGCCTTGCCGCCGATGGTCAGGCCGGAGATCAGCGCTGTCACGCCAATGGAGATCATCACATTGGTGGTGCTGAAATCCCGCTGCAAAGCCGTTACGATCACCGCCGCAGTGGAGCCGCTGACGATGCCGCAGATATCGCCCACCACGTCGTTGCACACGGAGCTGACGCGGTTGGCGTTGGACAGCAGCCGGATGGCCTCTTTGCCGCCCTTTTCCTTATGGGCGGCCATGGAGTGGAACGGCTTGGGGTCAGCCGCCGTCACCGCCACGCCGATCATGTCGAACACAATACCCAGCGCGATGAAGGCCGCCAGCACCAGCGTGGCCACCACATAGCCCGCGCCGCCCAGCGCCGTGGAGGATAAAAAGCTCAGCAATGCGCTGAGCACCACTGCCAGGAAAAATACCCGCAGCGGCCAATGGTCGTTTTTCTTTTTGGGTTTGCCTTTGTCACTACTCAAGATGAAAAAACCTCATTTCAAAAGCGCACGCGGCCATTCCGTCAGCAGTTGTCATTGCGAGTCAGTGCGCACACTGGCGCGGCAATCCGCTCCTCTTTTGGAAAGAAAACGGATTCCCACGGTCGCTTCGCTCCCTCGGAATGACAGTTGCGTCTGGCGCTATGCGATATAATCAAAAACTGAACAGGGCAGCTCCGGAAGTAAATCTTGCGGCTTAGGTACGGGTTGGTTTTCCCCACAGCATGCCTCTCGTCGCCGATCAGGTGGTTTCCCCTTAGATGCTGCATCGCGGCGTTACCGCGTCGCGAGACCCGACTGCCACTTAGTCCGCACTGCAATCCTTCCGAGGCCCCACTGAAATGGACAGCCTAGGTGATTTCCACAGCAGTCACGCCGCCTCTTATCCTCTTTTGCAGGCAGGGTTTCAAGGGAATCGCACGCGGGCCCTGGCCGGGGCCTTTGGTGCTTCAGCTCCCCTATTCACCGTGCCCACGCAAGGCAGGCTACTCTGCACACAGCGTTACGGCAGCAAAGGCCGGGTAGCACCGCAATGCAGGTTTCTTGCCATCGGGGTCGATGGCGTCATCTGCCTCGTACACAGGTCGCTTACCACAGGGGGAGTACGCCTGTGCACAACAGCAGGTCTCCACGGAAGCAGGGTCGGGTCCCTCATGCCATTGAGGGGCGCCCTACATCCGCAGGCGGGCATTTCGCACGCCTCCCTCCAGCACCCACCCCAAACTGGGCGTAAGAAGCAAGCACCAGAGGTTTCACAGTTGTGCCCTTTAAAGGATTTTTAGGCCCTTCTTAGGAGACGGCAGATCTGACTAGGATACTGCGCCGCTGTTCAGTAATTTCATATCATACCATACTTTACTTCATTTAGCAACTGGTTTTATGCAGAATATTCCGTATATACGACAGCTTAACATCCGCGCCGCCTGTCCCGCCGCTTTTCCCTATTGCTTTTGCTGTTCCGGTGTGGTATCATTGGTACATGTACCAAGTTATGTAGAGAGGATGAGACGACATGGCCATTACCAATGCCAGCCTTGCCGCCAAAAAACGGATCCTGACCGCCTGTGTGCGGCTGTTTTTGGAAAAAGGCTACAAGGGCACTACCATTGCCGAGATACTGCGGGAGGCGGACGTGTCCGCCAGCACCTTCCAGAACATTTTCCATGCCAAGGACGGCGTACTGGTGGAGCTGGTGGAGTTCATGTTCAGCAATCAGTTCCACACCGCCCGCCAGATGGCGGGACAGGAGCTGCCGCCGGTGTACGTCTATGCGGCGGAGACCGCCATCCAGATGACGCTGACGGAGCTGAACGAGAACCTGCGGGAAATTTATCTGGAGGCCTATACCCAGCCGGAGGCGGCGGAGTACATCCACCAGAATACCTCCACCGAGCTGCACCGCATCTTCTCCCCCTACCTCCCCGGCTATACGGAGAGCGATTTTTACGAGCTGGAGATCGGCTCGGCGGGCATCATGCGGGGCTATATGGCCCACAAATGCGACAAGTACTTCACGCTGGAGCGGAAACTGCGGCGCTTCCTTGTAATGAGTCTCAGCGCCTATAAGGTGCCGGAGGAGGAGCAGGAGCGGGTGCTTGCCTTCGTTGCTGGGCTGGATGTCCGCAACCGGGCCGAGCAGGTGATGCACCAGCTGTTCGCGGCGCTGGCCATGCGGTTTGAATTTTCCCTGCAAGGGATCGAAGCATAAATGAGGTAAGAGGAAACGACGACAGGACAGAAAGGACGGAACCAGACACATGAAGAAACGATTATTTGCGATTCTGCTGGCGCTGGCATTGGCGCTGACACTGCTGCCGACGGCGGCTTTCGCTGCGGGTGAGGGTAGCGCAGACTTGGGAACAACAAAGACGCATTGTTATAAATGCGGTACAATCACTACTTTTAAGATTTTGGCTTATATTAGAACCCCTATCGCAAGTAAACCCGACCCTTACTGTCATTGGGCCAGAGCAGAATGTACGAAGTGTGGCGGGATAATGGAATTTGTTCCCGATGGTGATTCAGCCTATCACACCGGCGGCACCGAAACACCCACCTGCACCACGGGCAAAACCTGCGAGAAATGCGGCGATGAATACGGTATCCTGGGCCACGACTGGGGCGCGTGGGTATCCAACGGCGACGACAAGACCCACACCCGCACCTGCCGGCGTGATGGCTGCGATGCGGTCGACACGGCAAACTGCGGCGGCGACGGCGACGCGACCTGTGCCAAGCTGGGCACATGCACCGACTGCGGCGGGCAGTACTATGGCGAACATAGCTTCCCTAAGACGTGGAAATGGGACTCTGATCCCGCCGTAGAAAGGGACGCCGAAAGCCACTGGCTTCGCTGCCTCAACTGCGAGGAAGGGAAAACATCCAAGAAAGCTCATCTCTTCGGTCCGGGCAATATGTACCTGAAGTCCGCAGCCACCTGTATCTCTAAGGATGTGTACTACATGAACTGCACCTCCTGACTACAAGGGAACGGATACTTACGTCTACCAGTGGGGCCAACTTGATCCGAACAACCACGACGGCGGCACAGAGGTGAAAAACGCCAAGGCCGCTACCTGCACCGAGAAGGGCTACACCGGCGACACCTACTGCAAGGGCTGCGGCGAAAAGCTGTACGACGGCAAGGACATTCCCGCCACCGGTCACAAGCTGACGCATGTCGCCGCCAAGCGGGCCACCAGCTTCGTGGCGGGCAACATCGAGTACTGGTACTGCACCGTCTGCGGCAAGTATTACCGCGACGCGGCGGCCACACAGGAGATCACCAAGGAAGCCACCGTGACCCATAAGGAGAGCGCTCCCATTCAGGACAACAAGACGGTCAAGAGCTCCAAGACCGGCGATCCCGGCGTGATGCTGTATGCGGGCATGGCGGTGCTGAGCCTGACCGGCTGCGCATGGCTGCGGCGGAAGGAAAAGTGATCCCCTGCTGACGCAGAAGAGCAAAGGATAGAAGCAACACAGGAAAGGAGTTTTTCATGAAGAAACGATTATTTGCGATCCTGCTGGCGCTGACATTGGCGCTGAGTCTGCTGCCAACGGCGGTATTCGCCACAGAAGTCGAGGACACAGCGGGCACCCCCGAAGAACCCACGGTGCAGTCCGCCGATCCGGGCATCGCCGTACAGGCGGCGCACACCCACTGCTTCTGCGGCGGCAGCGTCACCGCGGGCGACCATACCAGCCATTCCGATATAACCTATAAGGCATGCAAAAATAGGAGCCAACTTAGCAACATTTTCTGGCCCACCCCAACTACCTCCGTTGATGTGGCCTACGCTTATCTGGAGAATGACATAACATTCGACTACAATTTGTCTATTCAGGAAGGAAAGACGCTCTATCTCTGCCTGAACGGGCATACGCTCGATCTGGGCGAATACACCATTTTGGTTGGCAGTAAGGGCGCCACGCTTTATCTGTGTGATTGCAGCGCTAAAAAGACGGGAACGGTTTCCGGCGGTTCAACCTGCTGCGTCAGTGTTTACGATGCCGCCGATTATAAGGCCACTTTTAACATGTACGGCGGCACGCTGAGAGACGGCAATAGAACAGGCACTGGCGGCGGCGTTAATGTAGAAATCGGTACGATGAACATGTACGGCGGCACCATCACGGAAAACACAGCCACCCGTGACGGCGGCGGTATCTATGTGGGCACAAAAAGCACATTGAATCTGTACGGCGGCACCATCACCAAGAATACGGTCAGCACAAATGAGGGCTGTCACGGCGGCGGTGTCTACGTTGATAGCAACCTATGGACCGGTGTCGGCAAGATCAGCATTTCCGGCTCCCCCGTCATTACCGGGAACACCCGGACGTATACAGATGCCACGACAGGTGCATCAACCACGACCACCGAAAACGTGTATCTGGCGTATGGGTTTACGAATTGCGGCGATCTGCCGATCATCACGCTCGGCACCCTCACCAGCGGCGCGAACATCGGCATCTGGGCCGGCGAAAGCGTATTCTCCACCGCAAGCGAAACCGACTATTCTGGATATTTCTCCTCTGATGTAGCCGGTTACCATGTGGCATACAATACGGAGAAGAAGCTGGAGCTGAAAGCCGGTGCGGCTCATGTCCACTCTGGCGGTACGGCCTATTGCAACAAAAAAGCCGTCTGTACGACCTGCGGCAACGAATACGGCAGCTTTGCCCCCGAGAACCACAGTGGTAGTAAGTCGAATGAGTGGTATGGAGACGACAATGAGCACTGGCAGGTATATTCTTGCTGCAATGCCATCATAAACAAAGCCGCGCACGGCGGCGGCACTGCAACCTGCATGAGCAAGGCACTCTGTACGGGCTGCGGCCACAAATACGGTACGTTTAATGCCGCCAATCACGACGGCGGCACAGAGCTGAAAAACATCAAGGATGCCACCTGCACCGAGAAGGGCTACACCGGCGACACCTACTGCAAGGGCTGCGGCGTCAAGCTTTCTGACGGCACGGACATCCCCGCTGCCGGTCACGACTGGGCCGCCGCCACCTGTACCACGCCCAAGACCTGTAAGGTCTGCAAGGTCACCGAGGGCGACGCTCTCGGCCACACCGGCGGTACGGCCAACTGCCATGCCAAGGCGGTGTGTGAGGTCTGCAAGCAGGAATACGGTACGGTCGATGCCACCAAGCATGACGGCGGCACAGAGATCAAGAATGCCAAGGCCGCCACCTGCACTGAGAAGGGCTACACCGGCGACACTTACTGCAAGGGCTGCAACGCAAAGCTGGCTGACGGTACGGACATTCCCGCCGCCGGTCACGACTGGGCCGCCGCCACCTGCACCACGCCCAAGACCTGCAAGGTCTGCAAGGTCACTGAGGGCGACGTCACCGGCCACACCGGCGGTACGGCCAACTGCCACGCCAAGGCGGTATGCGAGGTCTGCAAGCAGGAATACGGTACGGTCGATGCTACCAAGCACGACGGCGGCACCGAGATCAAGAACGCCAAGGTCGCTACCTGCACCGAGAAGGGCTACACCGGAGACACCTACTGCAAGGGCTGCAACGCAAAGCTGTCTGACGGTAAGGACATCCCCGCCGCCGGTCATAAGCTGAAGCACGTCCCGGCCAAGAAGCCCACCAGCTTCGTGGCGGGCAACATCGAGTACTGGTACTGCACTGTCTGCGGCAAGTATTTCCGCGACGCGGCGGCTACACAGGAGATCACCAAGGAGTCCACCGTGACCCATAAGGAGAGCGCTCCCATTCAGGACAACAAGACGGTCAAGAG
>CAVBAZ010000074.1:0-6425 GCA_963593515.1 Bacteroidaceae bacterium | reverse complement strand
TTGAATATCCGGCGTTCTGCGTGGATGCGGTGGATACCACCGGCGCGGGCGACGCCTTCTGGGGCGGCTTCCTGCACCGGATGCTGGCGCTGGACAAAACGCCGGAGCAGCTGACCATCGACGAAGCAGCGGACTGCGCCCGGTGGGGCTGCGCCACGGCGGCGGTGTGCATCACACGGCGGGGCGCAATCCCGGCCATGCCCTCGCTGGCAGAGGCGGAGGCCCTGCTGGTGAAGTAAGATTGGGCATATCGCCCAAGCAAGGCGGAACACTTTTGGCGGAAAGGCCGAAAATTTTCCTGCAGCGCAAAAGGGTGATTGACACGAAACACACCCTGTGCTAGATTGAAAGCACAACAACTGAAAAGGGATACATCGGACGATGGGATCGGGAGAGACCGCCGCAGGCGGCGCCGAAGGGGAACGCAGAAGCTCTCAGGCAAAAGGACCGGTTCCGGACGATACTCCGAAAAGGCCGGGCGGCGACACCCGACCACCGAAGGTGCAACTCTTTCCGCTTGCGGGAAGGGGAATCTCTCAGGTAACTCAACGGGGGCACAAAGCTGGCTGAACAGGCTGCTTTGTGCCCTTTTTTTGCTGCTTAAAACCGAAACATTTATCCGGAACATTTAAGGAGGAAAAACAAAATGAGCGAACTGAAGCGTACCCAGCTGTACGACATCCATGTAGCCGCCGGCGCAGAGCTGGTGGACTTCGGCGGATGGGAAATGCCCATCCAGTACCCCAGCGGCATCATTGCCGAGCATCTGTACACCCGTCAGGTGTGCAGCCTGTTCGACGTATCCCACATGGGCCGGTTGAAGATCACCGGCCCGGAGCGCAAGGCGTTCTTGCAGCATGTGCTGTCCAGCAACGTCAGCGCACTGGATCTGAACATGGCCCAGTACTGCATCATTCCCGACAACGACGGCGGCGCGGTGGACGACGCCTATCTGTACCTCTTTGAGGAGGACAGCTATCTGCTGGTGGTCAACGCCGCCAACACCGACAAGGATCTGGCCCACCTGTATGAAGCGCTGAAGGGCTTTGACTGCCAGATCGAGAACATCACCAGCAAGGTGGCCGCCATCGCAGTGCAGGGCCCCAAGTGCAAGGAGATGCTGACCCAGATGGCAGGCGGCGCACAGTTGACCGAGCCCATGAAGAACGCGCTGGGCACCGTCACGCTGGAGGGACACACCGCCCGCGTGGCCAAGACCGGCTACACCGGCGAGCCTTTGGGCTATGAGGTCTATGTCCCCAGCGAGGACGCCGCGTGGCTGTGGAACCGGCTGGTGGAGCTGGGCGCACGCCCCGCGGGCTTAGGCGCCCGCGACACCCTGCGTCTGGAGGCTGCTCTGCCCCTGTACGGCCACGAGATGGGCGCTGCCCCCGACGGCAGCGTGATCCCCATTTTCGCCGTTCCCCTGTCCAAGTTCGCCGTCAGCTTCGCCGCCGAAAAGGGTGACTTCATCGGCCGCGCCGCGCTGGAAAAGCAGCATGAGTCCTTCGTCAAGCACATGGATCGTGACTTCAGCGACCTGAGCGTTTTGCCCCGGAAGATCGCGCCTATCGCGCTGCTGGATCGCGGCGTCATGCGTGCCGGTATGGAGATCTACAAGGACGGCAAGCATGTGGGCTGGGTCACCAGCGGCACCATGGTGCCCTACTTCAAGAGCGAGGGCGAGGGCCTTGAGACCGTCATTCTGGAGGCCAGCGGCAAGCGTGCCATCGGCCTTTGCTATATCGACAGCGACATTCTGGAGGATGACGAGGTGGAGGTGGACGTGCGCGGCAAGCGGCTGAAGGCCGTCATCCCCGCCCGCCACATGAGCGTGGCCGCACCTCCCTACGCCCGTCCCCTGATCTACGGCATGCAGGAGGAGGAACACAAGGTGGGCAGCGGCGACCGCGCCCCCAAGGCATTGGAGCTGCTGACCAAGGCGCTGGAGAACCACCAGTGGCGGCAGGAGCAGTGCATCAACCTGATCCCCTCCGAGAATACCCCCAGCCGCGCCGTCCGCATCCTGTCCGGCAGCGACCCCTGCTGCCGCTATGCCGAGCATAAGAAGGTGCTGGCCTTCTACGATAAGGACATCTTCTACTATCAGGGCACGCAGTTCATCGACAAGGTGGAGCAGCTGCTGGTGGAGGAGATGCGTGCCTACTTCGGCTGCACCGAGGTGGAGACCCGTACCCTCAGCGGCCAGATGTCCAACATGGCGGTGTTCTCCTCCCTGATGGACTGGAAGAACCGCTTCGACCGGAAGGTAGAGGCCAAGCGCCTGGGCTATGTGATGAACAACCACATCATCAAGGGCGGCCACCTGTCCGCCCAGCCCATGGGTGCGCTGCATGACTACATCGCCATCGACCCCGTCACCGAAAAGCCTGCCGTGGTGAACTTCCCCGTCTGCGCCGACAACCCCTATAAGATGGACGTAGAGGAGACCAAGAAGCTGATCGAGCGCTATCGTCCGGAGTTGATCATCTTCGGCAAGAGCATGGTGCTGCACAAGGAGCCCGTGGCCGCCATCCGCCAGTTCGTGGATGAGCAGAAGATCCCCACCACCATCATGTATGACATGGCCCATGTGCTGGGCCTGATCGGCGACCACTTCCAAAATCCCTTTGCCGAGGGCGCGGAGATCGTCACCGGCTCCACCCACAAGACCTTCTTCGGCCCCCAGCGCGGCGTCATCGGCGTCAACTACAAGGAGGAGGATCTCAAGTACGGCCTGTGGAAGACCATCGAGACCCGTACCTTCCCCGGCAGCGTGTCCAACCACCATCTGGGCACCCAGGTTGGCATGCTGATGGCCGCCTATGAGATGAACCAATTCAAGGACGAGTACCAGAAGGCCGTCATCCAGAACGCCAAGTCCTTCGCCCGCAGCCTGAAGGCCGAGGGTCTGGACGTGATGGGCGATCCCGCCATCGACTATACCGAGACCCATCAGGTCATCGTCTCCGTGGGCTACGGCGAGGGCGCGGAGATCGCCAACCGTCTGGAGCGCAACAACGTCATCGTCAACTATCAGGCTACCCCGGACGAGGAGGGCTTCACCGCCTCCGGCGCACTGCGCATGGGCGTCAGCGAGATGACCCGCTTCGGCTTCGGCGAGAAGGAGTTCGCCCAGCTGGCAAGCCTGATGGCCGACTGCATCCTCCGCGGCAAAGAGATCGGCCCCGACGTTGCCAAGCTCCGCGCACAGCATCTGGAGATGGGCTACTGCTTCAACGACGCCCAGTTCGAGGACGCGCTGGAGAAGCTGGCAGAGAAGGCTGGACTTTAAAATACTGGCGCAAAATCTTGAAATTTCAAGCCGCGATGGGGCGGACAGAGTCGTCCGCCCCTACAACGGTAACAGACGATTTACATCATAAAAATAAAATTTGGAGGTAAAGTATCATGTTGTTTCCCGCTGAAATGAAGTATTCCAAGGATCACGAGTGGATGAAGGAAGAGGACGGCGTTGTGGTGATCGGCATTTCCGATTTTGCGCAGGACGCGCTGGGCGACGTGGTGTTCGTGAACCTGCCCGGCGAGGGCGACGAGGTCACCGCGGGTGAAGCCTTCGGCGACGTGGAGTCCGTCAAGGCCGTGTCCGATCTGGTGTCCCCCGTGTCCGGCACCGTGTGCGCCGTCAACGAGGATCTGCTGGACGAGCCGGAGCAGCTGAACAAGGCGCCCTATGACGCATGGCTTATCAAGGTGGAGAACGTGTCCGACACCGAGGAGCTGCTGGACGCCGCCGCTTACGAGGCCTTTTGCGCACAGGAGGGCTGATATGGGCAGCTACATCCCCTCTACGCCTCAGCAGCGGCAGGAAATGCTGAAGGCCATCGGCCTTTCCTCCTTCCGTGAGCTGTACGGCGACGTTCCGGCGGAGATGTATCTGGATCGGCCGCTGAACATTCCCTCCGGCATGAGCGAGCTGGAGGTGGGCCGGGCCGTCCGCGCCATGGCGGACAAGAACCGGGTCTACGACGTGATCCTGCGCGGTGCGGGCGCTTACGACCACTACATCCCCAGCATCGTCAAGTATATCCCCGCCAAGGAAGAATTTTTGACGGCCTATACCCCCTATCAGGCGGAAATGAGTCAGGGCCTTTTGCAGTCCATCTTCGAGTACCAGACTATGATCTGCATGCTGACGGGCATGGACGTGTCCAACGCCTCCGTCTATGACGGCGCGACCGCCGCCGCCGAGGCCGCCGCCATGTGCCGCGACCGCAAGCGCCGGGTGACGCTGGTGTCCGCCACGACGCACCCCGACACCATCAACACCATCCGCACCTATTGCTACGGCACCGGCGACGAGCTGCGCATCGTCCCGGAAAAGGACGGCAAGACCGACCTCGATGCCCTGCGGGAGATGCTGACCCCCGACGTTGCCAGCTTCTATGTGCAGCAGCCCAACTTCCACGGTCTCTTCGAGGACGCGGAGACGCTGGGCGCGGCCGTCCACGAGGCGGGCGCCCTGTACGTCATGGGCTGCAACCCTATCGCGCTGGCTATTACGAAAACGCCCCGTGACTGCGGCGCGGATATCGCCGTGGGCGAGGGTCAGCCTCTGGGCCTGCCGCTGGCGGCAGGCGGCCCCTATCTGGGCTATATGGCCACCACCGAAAAGCATATGCGCAAACTGCCCGGCCGCATCGTGGGCGAGACCACGGACGCCGAGGGCCGCCGCGCCTATGTGCTGAGCCTGCAGGCCCGCGAGCAGCACATCCGCCGCGAGAAGGCCAGCAGCAACATCTGCTCCAACGAGGCCCTGTGCGCCCTGACCGCCGGACTCTATATGTCCACCATGGGCCCCGACGGCATGGCGCAGGCGGCGGAGCAGTCCATGGCAAAGGCCCACTATCTGGCGGACGCCCTGTGCGCCGTCGACGGTGTGAAGCTGCGCTATTCCGGCGATTTCTTCCATGAGTTCGTCACCGATATGCCCAAGGCGGAGGAAGTCCTTGCCGCCCTGTCCGAAGCCGGTATTCTGGGTGGCCTGCCCGTAGACGGCGGTATTCTGTGGTGCGCCACCGAAAAGGTGACCAAGGACGCCATGGATAAGACCGCCGCCATCGTGAAGGAGGTGCTGGCAAAATGAAGCTGATTTTTGAAAAGAGCGTTCCCGGCCGTCATTGCAGCCTTCTGCCCGCGTGCGACGTGCCCGAGGTGAAGCTGCCTGCTTCCTTGCGGCGTGAGAGTAAGCCCGCCCTGCCGGAAATGAGCGAGACGGACATCTCCCGCCACTATACCGAGCTGGTGCAGCAGGTGCACGGCGTCAACTGCGGCTTCTATCCCCTGGGCTCCTGCACCATGAAGTACAATCCCCGTATCGACGAGGAGGTGGCCGCGCTGGAGGGCTTTACCGCCGTCCATCCGCTTGCCCCCGCCGCCGATCAGCAGGGCGTGCAGGAGGTGCTGGACACCGCCAAGTCCTACCTGTGCGAGATCACCGGCATGGACGACATGACCTTCCAGCCTGCCGCTGGCGCTCACGGCGAGTTCACCGGCGTGCTGCTGATCAAGCAGTACCACGACGCACGGGGCGACCACAAGCGCACCAAGATCATCGTACCCGACAGCGCTCACGGCACCAACCCCGCCACCGCCGCCATGTGCGGCTATCAGGTGGTGAACATCGCCTCCGGCCCTGACGGCTGCGTGGATCTGGACGCGCTCCGTGCCGTGCTGGGCGAGGATACCGCCGGTCTGATGCTGACCAACCCCAACACCGTGGGCATTTTCGACCACAATATTCTGGAGATCACCCGCCTTGTCCACGAGGCCGGCGGCCTGTGCTACTACGACGGCGCCAACCTGAACGCCGTCATGGGCGTTGTCCGCCCCGGCGATATGGGCTTTGACTGCATCCACATGAACCTGCACAAGACCTTTGCCACGCCGCACGGCGGCGGTGGCCCCGGTGCAGGCGCGGTGGGCTGCAAGAGCTTCCTGTCCCCCTATCTGCCCCACAGCGCCACGGCGGAGGAGCCGGGCCACATCCAGGTGCGGGGCTTCCGGGGCAACTTCCTTGTGGTCGTCCGGGCGCTGGCCTATCTGCTGACGCTGGGCCGCGAGGGCATTCCCGAGGCCGCCCAGAACGCGGTGCTGAACGCCAACTATCTCATGAACCTGCTGAAGGGCACCTACACCCCCGCCTATGACCGCATCTGCATGCACGAGTTCGTGCTGGATCTCAGCGATTTGAAGAAGGCCACCGGCGTTACGGCGCTGGACGTGTCCAAATCCCTCATCGACGAGGGCATCCATCCCCCCACCATGTACTTCCCGCTGATCGTCCACGAGGCGCTGATGCTGGAGCCCACCGAGACCGAAGGCCCCGAAACGCTGGAGCACGCCGCCGAGGTGCTGCGGGCGCTGTATCAGAAGGCCTATGACGACGCGGAAACCATGCATAC
>CAVBAZ010000073.1:0-4703 GCA_963593515.1 Bacteroidaceae bacterium | reverse complement strand
GGAGTACACCCTCGGCTCGGTGGGCCAGCTGCGTACCCGGTTCCAGGCCTTTGTGGAAAGTCTGGAGATCAAGAAGATCGAAGCGGCCCGAAAGGGGGAGACGAAATGAAGAAGATCAAAAATCCGCTGACTGCCGCCTGTGCGGCCATCGACAAAAAGCTGGAGCGGTTCGACCCCAAGTGGCAGGCGCGCCACGGCACCGGCGGCCTTCGCAGCCGCTATCAGGACAAGACCGGCATCGCCCGCTACCGTGAATGGCGCGGCGTGAAGGACACCCTGGTGGACTACGGCGCGTGGCTGAATAACCTGCTGGCCATGGGCAAGATGGTGGCCTCCGCTCCCATCCCCTGCCTGAAGGGCTTCTGGGAGTACCGCTGGATGGGCTCCTATCTGGGCACCTTCGCCTTTATCGACCGTCTCTTCGAGGGCTATCGCGGCGAGGAGCTGCGCATCGCCCACATGAACATGCACTGCATCGTGGTGAGCCTTACCAAGAAGATCGCACTGGTGCTGTCCAACGACAGGCGCTTCGGCGGCGGGCCGCTGTCCGACCGGATCGTGCCCATGGACGAGGTGCTGCCGCCCCTGTTCATGGCGGGCTTCCCCGGATTGATCCCCATTCCGCTGCAAACCCTGCCGGAGTTCATCATCTGCGACATCGACCAGCATCTCCAGCCCCACTATATCGACGTGGCGGAGTCCTTCGGCCTGGCGGCGGACGTGTGCTCCCGCTGCTCAGCGGAGACCGGCGTGGCCATCGACGATGACTTCCCCATTTTCGGCAAGGCCATGCTGTCCACCAACATGCCCTGCAACGCCAGCGAGGCCACCTCCATGTTCCAGCGCCGCCGTATCGCCCTGCCGGACTTCCCGGTGACGCTGGCCATGATCCACAACGAGCCCGGCGCACACCCCTACTCCAAGCAGGTGCTGAAGGACGCCATCGCCTTCATTGAGAAGGAATACGGCGTCAAGTACGACTGGGACGCCCTGTTTGACCGGGCCGCCCATATGAACGAGCAGAACACCATCGAGCTGGAGAAGTGGGACATCTTCAAGACCCCCTACTCCGCCCTGTGCGGCATCGCCGAGACGCTGTACCGCCTGTACTCCTGGGCCAGCGTCAACGGGCAGGAGGATCAGTTCACCAAGAACGACCGCAAGGTGCTGAAGCTCATGCAGCAGGCCTATGAGCGGCGCTATGAGCCCTTCGGCGGCACCACCCGCCACCGTGCCTTCCTGTGGGGGCCCTCTGCCGTGTATTATACCGACTTCCCCACATGGACCCAGAACTGCTGGGGCATCAACATCGTGCTGAACATGGACTCCACCATGGGCCACAATATGATCTCCACCACCGACCCGGAGCAGGCCATGGACGATCTGGCCCTGTTCTCGGAAAAGGGCGTTATGCGCCACCACGCCGTGGGCGGCTGGGACAATGTGAACGCCGTGTGGGATTGGGCCAAGAACTTCCACTGCGACATGGTGCTGTTCAATGACAATGTGGCCTGCAAGGGCATGAACGGCGTCCACGCCCTGATGGAGGAGCAGGCCCGTGATCTGGGCTTCCATTTCATCTTCGTGGAGCACGATCTGGAGGACTGCCGTACCATCTCCCGCCGGGATATGCGCCGCTGCGTCAACGACTACATGTCCGTCATTCTGGGTGAAACACCGCTGGACGCCACGCTGGTGGACTTTGACGACAGCGAGGCGTGGTAAGGAGGAAAACACACATGAAAAAAGCATTGAAGATCATCGGCAAGGTGCTGTGGAAGCTGCTGATCGTGGGCCTGATCGGCTTCGTGGTCACATTCGCCATTTACATGCTGAATCTGGAGAACAAGCTGATCTACCGCTTCGTCTATCCGCTGCTGCAAAAGCACTACGACGGACAGAAGCGGGATCGCCGGATCTGACCGCGAAAACGCGTCCGGCAGTATTGGTGATATGCATATCTGGACGATCCATGCGTGGGAAAAGAATCTGCCAAGGGACATCCCCAGACGGACAGGCCTGCGCTTCCGGTATGACCGGAACGTGCATCCCGAGGTAAAACGGGCCTGTTCGGAGTTTGCGGTCTGGCTGCGGACGCAGTATCATTTTCCGTTAAGGGTGGTTGTCTACGTCAAGGGAACGGAGACCATCCGCACAAAGGACGGCGACCATGTGGTGGGAAGCTTTTTTGAGCCCTTTTCCTATTCGGACGAGCCGTATATCCGGCTCGCATCGGGCGATTATGAGACGCTGGCCATCGCCAGAGGAAAGGACAACGCGCTTGCGTCGATCCTGCTCACATTGGCCCACGAGCTGACCCATTACTACCAGTGGATCAACGACATCCCCCTGACGCCGGTCGGCAGAGAGCGGCAGGCCGGCAGATACGCGGGCTTCATTCTGGACGAGTATGCATCGACCAGAGAGCACCCCTAGCAACAAGCATAGACAAGAAGAGAGACGGCGTGAGCCGTCTCTCTTCTTGTCTGTTTGCTCAGTGGTGGCTGACCCGCTCCCATTCCTCGCTGTCCTCATGCAGCAGGGAGAGGTCTTTGATATACGCCGTTTCCAGCGGATTGCTCAGAGGCGCGGCGGCCTTGTACTTCTCCAGCCACGCCTTGGACTTCTCCGGCGGCCGGACGGTGCCCGCGCCTGCGATGCAGCCGCCGGGGCAGGCCATGCCCTCCAGCAGATACCCGTCGTATTTGCCGGTACGGGCGATGCGCAGCATCTGGCGGCACTCCCGCAGACCCTCGGCATACACGGTCTTGACCTCCATGTCGGGGTTTTCCCGGTGGATCACGTCCTCCACCGCCTTGGCCACGCCGCCGCTGGCGGCAAAGCCTACGCCGGGGGCGCTGGCCTCGAAGTGGGACTCCACATCGGGGATCTGGCTGAAATCGATGTTCTTGGCCTCGAACATGCCCCGCAGCTCCTCGAAGGTCAGCACGAAGTCCACCTCGCTGCGGACACTGCGGCGGCTGGCCTCCAGCTTCTTGGCGGCGCAGGGGCCGATAAAGGCCACACGGCAGTTGGGGTCACGGCGCTTCATCAGCCGTGCCGTCAGCACCATGGGCGTCATGGTCATGGAGATATAGGGGGCCATGCCGGGGAATTCCTTCTTGGCCATCATAGCCCATGCGGGGCAGCAGGAGGTGGCCATAAAGGGCTGCTTCTCCGGCACGTTCTCCATGAACTCCTCGGCCTCCTCAATGGCGCACAGGTCGGCGCCGATGGCTACCTCCTCCAGCGCGGCGAAGCCCAGCAGCTTCATAGCTTCCTTGATCTGGCCGGTGGTGACCTTGTCGCCGAACTGTCCCCAGAAGGCCGGGGCGATGATGGCGACGACCTTCTGGCCCTGATTGATGGCGTGGATCAGCTGGAACAGCTGGCCCTTGTCCACGATGGCGCCGAAGGGGCAGTTTACCAGGCACATGCCGCAGCTGACGCACTTGTCCTGGTCGATCTGGGCGCGGCCCAGCTCGTCGCTGGTGATGGCGTTCATGCCGCAGGCCTCGGTGCAGGGACGCTCGAACTTGATGATGGCCTGATAGGAGCAGCTCTGCTTGCAGCGGCCGCACTTGATGCACTTCTCCTGATCGATGACCGCCTTGCCCTTTACGAAGGAGATGGCGTTTTTAGGGCAGGCGTGGAAGCAGTGGTGCGCCAGACAGCCCTGACACATATTGGTCACCTCGTAGTGGGTGGGGGGGCAGGCGTTGCAGGCGTACTTGATGATGTTGATGAGGGGAGGATCATAGTACTTCTCGGCAATGGCGCTCTCCTCCACGCCGTCGCTCAGCAGGCTGTGCTCCGACACGGAGCGCAGCGGCAAACCCATGGCAAGGCGGATACGCTCGCCCACGATGGCGCGCTCCAGAAAGATGGACTCGCGTACGGTGGCCTTTTCGCCGGGCATGATCTCATACGGCAGCTTTTCCATCCGGGAGTAATCCTCGTCATATGCCATCTTCGCCACCTCGGCGAACACGCGCTTGCGGGTATCGGCAATGCTGCAGGTAATGTTTCTCATGGTGTTTCCTTTCTATGCGTGTGTTGTTCCAAATTCCATATTATATGGGGCGCTTCGCCCTTTGTCAACCCCATCCCGGCGGGAGTCAGCGCCAAATCTGGGTCGATTCGCCGCTGACATATTTTTCCGGAATTTTTTTGATTTTATGCTTGACATTTCCGTAGTGCTGTGCTATAACATAACCAACCTACTTGGTTGGTAGTAATTTTATAAAACTGTGAGGTGTGCGTCATGCGCCACATTACCTTTTCGTTTCCTATGGATCACCGATGTTGTCCCTGTCTGTGCCTGTAAAGAAACAAAAAACAACATCTGATGCATATAGAAAAGGAGAAAATATCATGTCTAACATTTATACTTCCGCTGACCAGCTGATCGGTAAGACCCCGCTGCTGGAGCTGACCCATATCGAAAAGAAGCACGGCCTGAAGGCAAAGCTTCTGGCGAAGCTGGAATACTTTAATCCCGCCGGCAGCGTCAAGGACCGTATCGCCAAGGCCATGATCGACGACGCCGAGGCCAAGGGCCTGTTGAAGGAGGGCAGCGTCATCATCGAGCCTACCTCCGGCAACACCGGCATCGGTCTGGCTTCCGTGGCCGCCGCCCGCGGCTACCGCATTATCATCGTCATGCCTGAGACCATGAGCGTGGAGCGCCGCCAGCTGATGAA
>CAVBAZ010000072.1:0-13688 GCA_963593515.1 Bacteroidaceae bacterium | reverse complement strand
ACATCGACACCATTCAAAGAGGGGGCACCGACTTCTTTCTGCAGGACTATCCGTCGTTTACGGAACGGCTTTTCCGCAAGCTGCGCCAATTCGGTAAGATCACCGCGCAGAACAACGATGACGCAGTGAAAGAGCTTCGCCGTAAGGTCAGGGAGTCACGGCTCGTCCGGAAAGAGGGCGTCAAACTGGACTTTTTGGGCAGCTGGCTTAATGGAAAAGTTTCACCCCATCTTTCCTCCAGCCCTGAAACACGCACCAACACCTATAAGCTGGCTGCCGCTCTGGAACTGAACTACGAGCAAACGGTCATTCTCTTTGAAAAGATCCTGTTCGCGCCGTCATTCTATTTGCGGCGAAAAGAAGAGTTTCTCTATTATGCGTTCATTCGTTATCGGGACAACGAAGAGGTGACATGGTATACCTCCGCGAACCGCCTTTTCAACCGGCTCCAGCAGGAAAAGCAGGCGGCAAAAGAGCCGGAGGTCTTGCCGACTCTATTGGTGCGCGAAGAGCTAGAGAAAATCGCGCAGAATGACGAGAAGCTCTGTCAGTATATTCGGAATAATTGGAGCGATTTTGATTGTAAGACCAATGAGATGATGACCGCCAGAGATACGATCGCTACCGTCCTGCTGCCTGAGTGCGCCGTTAATATCATAGCGGAGATACGTAAAAACGAATCTCCGCCTGACTGTGATCCGCGTTTTTCCCGGTCTGAGCTTGGCGAAAATTTTCCTCCGGATTCCGAAGGGATCCGGACCGCAGTGACCGATCACACCCTCGCCTGCAATGACACTGTGATAGATGGGATCATAGGCTACAGGCAAAGAGTCTGCGAACGCCCTATCGCCAAGATATCCACGCTGCCTAAGGAAATTACCTTCTGCTTTCCCACCGGCGCGATTCTGGGTAAAATTTTGAACAAAGAAGAACCTTCAATGCGTCAGGTCGTGAAGTGCTATAAGCTTCTTCTCTTCTACTACATCTTCTCCACACCAGGCTTATTCAAGATGACGGATTCCAATAATCAGGAAGAGATCAGAAAGCAGCGTTTTGATGCCTTCCGGGAGCTTCATCGGCTTACGTGTCCTGGCGGGTATCAGCTGCCGGACAGAGGTGAGACCAGCATGCTGGCCTACAACCCTGAGGATCCCTATGACAGGCTTTTCCTCTTCTCCGCGCTCCAGCCCGATCCCATCAATACCCTGCGCAGTATTATCCGAAGCGCGGTCCTTGCGGACGATAAGTCCAAAGCATGATCTCGTGTTGCAACAGCAGCACCGATGTGAACATCGGTGCTGCTGTTCTCATTTAAGGAAGTGTCACCTTTGCGGCCTTCTCGACTACCGCGACATCATACAGAACAAGCACCCAGCCTTCCCGCAGGTCGAGATGCAGCTTCTCCCCCGCCCTGACGATGAAATAGTGAGAAAACCGCTCGCCTTCCGTGCCTTCCGGCGCCTCCCCGACGCTCAAATTCAGCTTCTCCCCGCGATGCGGCGTAAAGAGATAGCTTCCGGTCGGCAGCGAAGTGTCCTGTACCGAATATACCCCGGGAAGCAATGTGATCGTACTCATGTAAAGATCCCTCCTTTAAATATTTCGTGTGCGAAAATGATACACTACCCGCGTATTTTCAGCAATAAGAGTGTAACTTCTGTCCAAATGGCGCTTCATTGAACCTCACCGCGGTAAGAGTTACAAACATCTTTACGAAAATGGATCTCACGGTAGCACATTTTTCATTCTCCCGCCTAGACGCGAGGATTGACGTGACAAATCCGACGGATCGTGATATACTCTTTTCTGGCCGGTGGATACCACCGGACAGAAGGAGACGCATAATATGCCGGAATATGAAATTATCATTGAGTCCATGACGCCCTGCGGCGGCAGCAAATACGCCAACCGGACGATCATCGAAGCAGAAGCGGAAAGCCCGGAGGCCTATGTGGAGCAGCACAAGCGCTTTCCCATCCGCGATGTCAGCAAAACCGCTGACGGCAACGTGGTCATCACCACGGGCAACGAAAGCGGCTATATCGACCGCTATACCTTCTCGGAATAACGCAGGCAGGATAAGCGCACACGAAAACGAGCGGTGCGCTTATCCTGTTTCTTTTCGTACCCGGATAATCGGGGGTTGACTTTTCGCCTGCGCTTGCTATACTGTGTGGGTTGATTTTTTGTATATAAGAGGTGACTCTTTTGATGGACTATTATCTGCTGGCCGATTTTGCCGCTCAGATCGGCTACCGGCTGGCTATGGCAGGGGCGGAGACCTTCCGTGTGGAGGACACCATCCGCAGGGTGCTCCATGCCTACGGGCTGGAGTGCGAGGTATTCGCCATCCCCAACAGCCTGACCGTCAGCTTTGAGGCCTCCAACGGCAAGCCCCTGACCATCCTCAAGCGCATCGGCTACCACGGCAACGATCTGGAGGCGCTGGAGCAGCTGAACGCCCTCAGCCGCCGCATCTGTCTGGAAAAGCCGGAGGTGGAGACCGCCGTTCTCTGGCTGAAAGAGACGGTGGCCCGGTGCCGCGTGTACCGGCTGAGTGTATCCCTGCTGGGCAGCTTTCTGGGCGGCGCGGGCTTCTGCCTGATATTCGGCGGCTCGCTGCGGGACTGCCTGTGGGCCGGGATGATGGGGCTTATCATCGGGTGCGTCAACCGCTTTATGGACCGACTGGAAGCCAACCCCTTCTTCAGCACCATTATCGCCTCGTTCCTGATGGCACTGCCCGCCTATCTGGCGGCAGGCTTCGGCTGGCTGGACAATCCCGACGCGGCCATCATCGGCGCGTTGATGATCCTTGTGCCGGGCCTGCTAATCACCAACTCCATGCGGGACATCATCTATGGCGACACCAACTCCGGCGTTATGCGCATCGTGCAGGTATTCCTGTCGGCCTTTGCCATTGCGCTGGGTACGGCGGCAGCATGGCGGGTAACAGCGCCTGTGTACGGTCTCAGCGCCGTGGTAGAGACAGCATCACTGGTGTGGCCTGCGTGGGCACAGGCACTGGCGGTGTTCGTAGGGTGCTACGGCTTCTCCATCCTGTTCAATATCCACGGCAAATGGATGGTGCTGTGCGTCATCGGCGGCACGGCCACCTGGATGATCTATCTGCTGTGCGAGGAAGTGGGGCTGGACGTATATACCATGAACCTGTACGCCACCATCTTCGCGGCGTTGTACTCTGAGGTAATGGCCCGTGTGCGCCGCTGCCCCGTGATGCCGTATCTGGTCATCGCTATCTTCCCGCTGCTGCCCGGCGCGGGCGTGTACTACACCATGAGCCTTGGCTTGCAGGGCGAGATGATCGAAGCCCTGCGCAAGGGATTGGAGACGGCGGGCATCGCCGGGTCTCTGGCCGTGGGTATTCTGCTGGTATCCACCGTATTCCGCTTCATGACAACGCGGCGGAAATGACAGTATACAATTGAAAACACACAAAAAAATCAGTCCTTCGGGACTGATTTTTTATTCTCACAAGGGTTATATTCATTTATGCATCATTTATACGCATGATCCACTATCATTTTGCATAACCATAAGCCGTAACACCATATTTTCGTTGTCTATATGCATAAACATTGAATTTTTAACGAATATTCTCTTGACATTTTATGGATAGTGTGTATAATCATGCACATAAACTACATAAACATTCAAGGAGGAACACACCATGAAACATACAGATATCAAGAAGATCGTACTGGCCTACTCCGGCGGACTGGATACCTCCATCATCATTCCCTGGCTGAAGGAAAACTACAACAACCCCGAGATCATCGCCGTGGCCGGCAACGTTGGTCAGGCCGACGAGTTGGAGGGTCTGGAGGAGAAGGCCATCAAGACCGGCGCCAGCAAGCTGATCGTGGCCGATCTGGTAGACGAGATGGTGGACGACGTCATCATCCCCTGCCTGAAGATGGACGCCAAGTATGAGACCTATCTGCTGGGCACCGCCTTTGCCCGTCCCGTCATCGGCAAGAAGCTGGCGGAGATCGCCAAGGCCGAGGGCGCTGACGCCATCGCCCACGGCGCTACCGGCAAGGGCAACGATCAGGTGCGTTTCGAGCTGGCCATCAAGCGCTTTGCCCCCGATATGAAGATCATCGCCCCGTGGCGTGAGTGGGACATCAAGTCCCGTGAGGAGGAGATCGACTACGCCGAGGCCCACAACGTACCTCTGAAGATCTCCCGCGAGACCAACTACTCCAAGGACAAGAACCTGTGGCACCTGAGCCATGAGGGCCTGGATCTTGAGGATCCCGCCAACGAGCCGGATCTGGACAAGCCCGGTTTTCTGGAGATGGGCGTGTCCCCCTTCCAGGCTCCTGACGAGCCCACCTATGTGACCATCGACTTTGAAGCGGGCGCTCCCGTAGCCGTCAACGGCGAGAAGATGAAGGCCAGCAAGATCATCGAGAAGCTCAACGAGCTGGGCGGCAAGAACGGCATCGGCATCATCGACATCGTGGAGAACCGTCTCATCGGCATGAAGGATCACGGCATCTATGAGACTCCCGGCGGCACCATCCTGTACTTCGCCCATGCTCAGTTGGAGATGCTGACCATGGATAAGGAAGTGCTGCACGCCAAGCAGAAGCTGTCTGTGGACTACGCCGACCTGCTGTATAACGGCAAGTGGTACTCCCCCCTGCAGGAAGCCCTGACCGCCTTCGCCAATGAGGCCAACAAGGACGTGACCGGCTCCGTGAAGCTGAAGCTCTATAAGGGCAACATCATCCCCGCCGGTATGACCTCTCCCTGCTCTCTGTATTCCGAGAATCTGGTGACCTTCGGCGAGAGCGACTATGACCAGTCTCAGGCCACCGGCTTCATTAACCTGTGGGGTCTGACCACCAAGATGCAGGCACTGAAGGATCAGGGCAAGCTGTAAGAAATTACATTTCCTTCATAATGAGGGCGGTAAACCGCCCTCATTATGAAAAATTTCCACCGAAAGGAGCACCATCATGGCAAAGCTTTGGGCCGGACGGGCCGAAAAGGAAACGGCACAGATCGCAGACGACTTCAATTCGTCCCTGCACTTCGACTGCCGCATGTACCGGCAGGATATCACCGGCTCCATGGCTCACGCCGCCATGCTGGCCCATTGCGGCATCCTCACCGAGGAGGAGGCCCAGACGCTGATCTTCGGTCTGGCCGGTATCATGGCCGATCTGGACGAGGGGAAGCTGCAATTTGACCCATCTGCCGAGGACATTCACATGTTCGTGGAGCAGGTACTGACGGAGAGGTTGGGCGATGTGGGCAAAAAACTCCACACCGCCCGCTCACGAAACGATCAGGTGGCGCTGGATCTGCGGCTGTATCTCCGGCAGGAGATCGCATCCATCCGCTCGCTGGTGCTGGAGTTGCTGGCTGCCGTCACGGACAAGGCGGAGCAGTATAAGACCGCCATCATGCCCGGCTACACCCATCTGCAGCGGGCGCAGCCCATCACCTTCGGCCACCACCTCATGGCCTACGCCATGATGCTCCAGCGGGACATCGGCCGTCTGGACGATGCGGCGAAGCGCATGGACGTGTCCCCCATCGGGTGCTGCGCCTTGGCGGGCACCACTTTCCCCATCGACCGGGTATACGAGGCACAGCAGCTGGGATTCTCTCAGGTGGCGCCGAACAGTCTGGACGGCGTATCCGACCGTGACTTCTGCGCGGAGTTCCTCTCCGCCTGCGCCGTGCTGATGATGCACCTGAGCCGCTTCTCCGAGGAGCTGATCCTGTGGAGCAGCTGGGAGTTCCACTTCGTGGAGCTGGACGACGGCTTTACCACCGGCTCGTCCATCATGCCCCAGAAGAAGAACCCGGACATGGCGGAACTGTGCCGGGGCAAGACGGGCCGTGTTTACGGCGACCTGATGGCCTTGCTGACTACGCTGAAGGGTCTGCCGCTGGCCTATAACAAGGACATGCAGGAGGACAAGGAGGCCGTGTTCGACGCGGTGGACACCGTGAAGATGTGTTTGCAGGTGTTCACCCCCATGATTGCCACCATGAAGCCTTGTACCGACACCATGTATAAGGCGGCGCAGAAGGGCTTCATCAACGCCACCGATTTGGCGGACTACATGACGAAGAAGGGGCTCCCCTTCCGTACCGCCTATAAGATTTCCGGCGAGCTGGTGGCATGGTGCATCCATCACGACACAGTGCTGGAGGCCCTGCCGCTGGAAACGCTGAAACAGTACAGCGACGTATTTGACGAGGACGTATACGAGGCCATCGCGCTGGAAAACTGCGTGGCCCGACGTACCTCACTGGGCGGCCCCGCCTCCGTGGAGACGCAGATCGCCGCCATAAAGACATACCTTTCCCAACAAAAGACCGATGAAAAAGGAGAATAACGATGAAAAAGTTTACCAAGTTGACCGCTTTTGCTCTGGCGCTGGTAATGGCGCTGGGCCTGCTGGCCGGCTGCGGCGGCAGCAATTCCGATAACAACACCCCCTCCGGTGATGACACCGCCAAGACCAAGCTGGTGGTGGCCACCAGCCCCGACTTCCCTCCCTTCGAGTCGCTGGAAGGCGGCGAGGTGGTGGGTATCGAGGTGGATATCCTGAATAAGATCGCCGAGAAGATGGGTATGGAGCTGGATATCCAGCAGATGGATTTTGACTCCGTGATCCCCGGCGTTCAGGCCGGTAAGTTCGATGTGGGCATGTCCGGCATCACCGTTACCGACAAGAGAAAAGAGAATGTGGACTTCTCCAGCGTGTACTTCATGGCCGCTCAGGCCATCGTGGTGGCCGATGGCAGCAGCATCACCGGCAAGGCCGACCTGGAGGGCAAGAAGGTGTCCGTCCAGACCGGCACCACCGCCGAGGAGTACTGCATGGCCAACGGCTATGAGGTGCTGGCCTTCACCGCCAACAACGACGCTGCCGCCGCGCTGACCGCCGGTAAGGTGGATGCTTGGGTCGTGGATAACGAGGTGGCGCTGGCCATGGCGCCGGAGTTGGGCCTGACCGTGCTGGACGAGGCCATGACCTCCGAGCCTTACGCCTTTGCTCTCCAGAAGGGCAGCGACCTGCTGGCACCCTTCAATGAGGCGCTGGATGCCCTGCTGGCCGACGGCACCGTCGAGAAGATCTTCCAGCAGTACGGCGTGACGTATATTGCACCCTGACGATAAAGCGTATTCAAAGGTGTTCCGCGCCTCCGGGCGCGGGTCACTTTTGGCCACAGTCATGCTGTGCAAGCCCAGATGGATGCTACGGCGGCATAGCCGCCGAGATCGGAGGCTAAAAACATGCCACCGGCATGTCTTCTTAACGCCCCGACCCCGCCCTACGGTGCGATATACGTAAGCGATTCGTAGGGCGGCCTGACCACAGGCCGCCGACGATGACCACCGTTTCGTAGGGGGCGATGCCTACATCGCCCCGCCGGTAAACGCAGGCATTATCGTATATCGCACGGGCCGATGTGGGCATCGGCCCCTACAACCGAACACCAGAACCCTCAAAACCACCGCTTAAATACCCTCAATTCCCCGCAAATTGTCCCACGCCGCTCCGGGCGGCATGATATGATACCTAAGGAGCCGCCGCTATGAATATTTTTACCGCCATCGGTCAATTCTTTACCAACTGGTTCACCTCCATCGGCCAATTCTTCACCGACTGGGGCGCCCAGCTGGCCTCCACATTTCTGGAGGATGACCGCTATATGATGCTGGTGGACGGTCTGCGCAACACCGCCATCATTACGCTGGGCGCCCTGTGCATCGGCATCGTCATCGGCGCGCTGGTAGCCATCATCAAGTACTGCGGCGAGGGAAGCCGCGCCATGAAGCCCCTGTGCGTGCTGTGCGACATCTACACCACCGTCATCCGCGGCATCCCCGTGGTGGTGCTGCTGCTGATCTTCTACTTCGTCATCATGAAGTCAGCCAGCGGTGTCAGCGGAGGTATCACCGTGGGCATCGTCACCTTCGGCATCAACTCCGGCGCGTATATGGCCGAGCTGATGCGCAGCGGCATCGGTGCGGTGGACGCGGGCCAGATGGAGGCGGGCCGGTCTCTGGGCCTGTCCCGGATCCAGACCACCATCCACGTGATCCTGCCGCAGGCCATGAAGAACATCCTGCCTGCCATCGGCAATGAGATGATCGCCCTGTTGAAGGAGACCGCCGTGGCCGGTTATGTGGCCGTGCAGGATCTGACGAGAGCGGGCAACCTGATCCGCAACAACACCTTCGACGCATTCAATCCCCTGATCGTGGTGGCACTGACGTACCTCATCATCGTGGTGGCGCTGACGCGGCTGCTGGCGGTACTGGAAAAGCGGCTGCACAAGGGCGACCGGCATTGACGCCCTATCTTATTATTTGGAAGGAGCACTCTCATGACCAGTCTGAAAAACAAGGATTTCCTGAAGCTGCTGGACTTCACCCCCGAGGAGATCAGCTACCTGCTGGAGCTGGCGGCTGACCTGAAGGCCAAGAAAAAGGCCGGTATCCCCCACGCCCTGTGCCAGGGCAAGAACATTGCCCTGATTTTTGAAAAGACCAGCACCCGTACCCGCTGCGCCTTCGAGGTAGCGGGCCACGACCTGGGCATGGGCGTCACCTACCTTGACCCCACCGGCTCCCAGATCGGCAAGAAGGAGAGCATCGCCGACACCGCCCGTGTTCTCAGCCGCATGTTTGACGGCATCGAGTACCGCGGCTTCGGCCAGAGCATCGTGGAGGAGCTGGCCCAGTATTCCGACGTTCCCGTGTGGAACGGCCTGACCAACGAGTTCCATCCCACGCAAATTCTGGCGGACTTCCTGACCATTCAGGAGCACTGCGGCGGATTGAAGGGCAAGAAGCTGGTGTACATGGGCGACGCCCGCTACAACATGGGCAACTCCCTGATGGTGGGCTGCGCCAAGATGGGCATGCACTTCGTGGCCTGCGCGCCGGAGAAGTACTTCCCCGACAAGGAGCTGATCGCTACCTGTCAGGCCATCGCCATGGAGACCGGCGCGACGCTGTCCTTTATCCCCGATCCCGCCGCAGCCGTCCAGAACGCCGACGTGGTCTATACCGATGTGTGGGTCTCCATGGGCGAGCCTGTGGAGGTCTGGAAGGAGCGTATCGCCGATCTGGCCCCCTATCAGGTGAACGCCCAGCTGATGGCACAGGCCGGTGAAAAGGCCGTGTTCATGCACTGCCTGCCCGCCTTCCACGACCACAAGACCATCGTGGGCAAGGAGATGGGCGAGACCTTCGGCCGTGATGCCATGGAGGTCACCGACGAGGTGTTTGAAAGCCCCCAGTCCATCGTCTTTGATGAAGCGGAGAACCGCATGCACACCATCAAGGCGGTCATGGCCGCCACGCTGGCCGGTTAACGGCCCTGAATCTGCTATCTTCTTTCATTTCCTTTCGTCCGAAGCCGCGGCACCTCTGCGCCGCGGCTTTGGGCTGTCCGGAAGCGATTTCTCTTGCTGATGCCCGCAAAAGGGCGTATAATACAATCAAAAACGCGAAAAGCAGGTGTTAATGATGAATTACGCGGAAGAATCCTTAAAGCTCCACTATGCCCTGCGGGGCAAGCTGGAGATCACGCCCCGTGCGGCGGTGGACAGCCGCGACGCCCTGTCGCTGGCCTACACCCCCGGTGTGGCGCAGCCCTGTCTGGAAATTCAGAAGGATATCAACAAAAGCTATGAGCTGACCCGCCGCTGGAACACCGTGGCGGTGGTCACCGACGGCACCGCCGTGCTGGGTCTGGGCGACATCGGCCCGGAGGCCGGTATGCCGGTGATGGAGGGCAAGTGCGTGCTGTTCAAGGCCTTCGGCGGCGTGGACGCCATTCCCCTGTGCCTGCGCACCAAGGATCCCGACGAGATCGTGCACACCATCGCCCTGCTGGCAGGCAGCTTCGGTGGCATCAATCTGGAGGATATCTCCGCGCCCCGCTGCTTTGACATCGAGCAGCGCTTACAGGCAGCGGTGGACATTCCCGTGTTCCACGACGACCAGCACGGCACGGCGGTGATCGTGCTGGCGGGCCTGACCAACGCCCTGAAGGTGGCCGGAAAGGATAAGTCCGCCCGCATCGTCATCAACGGCGCGGGCGCGGCGGGGCTTTCCGTCTGCCGCTTGCTGCTGAGCGCCGGATACACCGATATCACCCTGTGCGACAAGCAGGGCATCCTGTGCCCCGGCGTGACGGAGGGCATGAATCCCTACATGGCGGCGGTATGCGAACGTACCAATCCCCGCCGCATGACCGGAAAGCTGGCGGACGCGCTGGCCGGAGCCGACGTATTTCTGGGCTTCTCCGCCCCCCGGCTGGTCACGGCGGAGATGGTGCGCACCATGGCGGACAGGGCCATCGTTTTCGCCTGCGCCAATCCCACGCCGGAGATCACTCCGGAGGAAGCCCATGAGGGCGGCGCACAGGTGGTGGCCAGCGGACGCAGCGACTATCCCAATCAGGTGAACAACGTGTCCTGCTTCCCCGGCCTGTTCCGGGGCGCGCTGGACGTGCGGGCCAGCCGCGTGACGGAGGGCATGAAGCTGGCGGCGGCACAGGCCATCGCCGGTCTGGTCTCGGAAACCGAACTGAGCGCTGACTACATCCTGCCCGCCGCCTTTGATCCCCGGCTGTGCGGCGCGGTGGCCGCCGCCGTGGCGGATGCCGCCCGTCAGGACGGCGTGGCGCGTATCTGAGAGGAGGATACCATGGACTATCGCATCGAACACGACACCATGGGCGAGGTGGCCGTTCCGGCGGCCCACCACTGGGGTGCCCAGACCCAGCGGAGCCTGGAGAACTTCCCCATCGGCGGACAGCGCCAGCCCAGGGAGATCATCGAGGCCTTCGCCTATCTGAAGGACGCCTGCGCACAGGCCAATGCCGCCGGAAAGCTGACTCCGGAGCAGGCGGACGCCATCTCCCGCGCCTGTGCCCAGATCCGGGCGGGCCAGTGGGACGAGGAGTTCCCTCTGGTGGTCTGGCAAACCGGCAGCGGCACCCAGACCAATATGAATCTCAACGAGGTCATTGCCCATCTGGCGGCGGAGCAGGGCGTGACGCTGCATCCCAACGACCATGTGAACCGTTCCCAGTCCAGCAACGACACCTACCCCTCCGCGCTGCATATCGCAGCGGTGCTTGCGGGGGAGCGGCAGGTGCTGCCTGCCGCTCGGCGGCTGTCGGCAGCCTTTGCGGCCCTGGCGGCACGGTATCCGGCGCTGATCCGCATTGGGCGCACCCATTTGCAGGACGCCACGCCCCTGCGGTTTGCACAGGAGGTATCCGGCTGGCAGGAGCTGATCGACGCGCCCTGCCGCATGCTGGAGAGCAGCCTTGCCGAGCTGCGGAAGCTGGCCATCGGCGGCACCGCCGTGGGCACCGGCCTGAACGCGCCGGAGGGTTATGACCGGCTGGTATGCGACCGGCTGACGGCGCTGACGGGCACGCAGTTCGTACCGGACGGCAATAAGTTCCACGCCCTGACCGCCAAGGACGCGCTGGTATTCGCCCACGGGGCCATGAAGGCGCTGGCCTGCAACCTGATGAAGATCGCCAACGACATCCGCTGGGAGGCCAGCGGGCCGCGGTGCGGTCTGGGAGAGCTGCACATTCCGGAGAACGAACCGGGCAGCAGCATCATGCCCGGCAAGGTGAACCCCACCCAGTGCGAGGCTGTCACCATGGCGGCGGTGCAGGTGATGGGCAACGACACCGCCATCACCGTGGCGGCGTCACAGGGCAACTTCCAGCTGAACGTGTTTCAGCCGGTATGCGCCTATAACTTCCTGCTGTCGGCCCGGCTGCTGGGCGATGTGATGGACTCCTTCCGCCTCCGCTGCGTAGCGGGCATCGAACCGGACGAGACGGCCATGACGGAAAATCTGAACCGTTCACTGATGCTGGTGACGTGCCTGACGCCCAAGCTGGGCTACGAAAAGGCGGCGGCGCTGGCCAAAAAAGCCCACCGCGAGAGACTGACCCTGCGGCAGGCGGTGATTGAGGACGGCTGCCTGACGCCGGAGGAATACGACGCGCTGGTGCAGCCGGAGAAAATGGTATAAAAAAGGACGCCATCTCGCTGAGATGGCGTCCTTTCGTTACAGGGTGATATTGCCGTCGGCGGAATGAACTTCTGCCAGCAGCGGCGCACAGCGCTCCAGAAAGCGCGCTACCTGCTGCGGGCAGCGACCAATGTACCGCTGCGGCTCCATCAGGGCGTCCAGTTCCTGACGGGTCATGCCGAAGGCGGGGTCGCCCGCCAGACGGTCCAGCAGGTCGCAGGGCTGGCCCTCCTTCATGCGGGCGGTGGCGGCCATGGAGTGGCGGCGGATGATCTCATGAAGCTGCTGGCGGTCGCCACCCCGCTTCACCGCCTCCATCATCAGATCCTCGGTGGCCATGAAGGGCAGATACTCCCGCAGCGTGCGATCCACCACCGTCTCATTGACGTGAAGGCCGTTCGTCACGTTCTGGCACAGGCGCAGCACCGCGTCGGCACACAGGAAGCCCTCCGGCATGGAGATGCGGCGGTTGGCGGAGTCGTCCAGCGTCCGCTCCATCCACTGGACAGAAGCGGTCAGGGGCGCGTTCATAGCGTCGGCCATCAGATAGCGGCTCAGGGAGCAGATGCGCTCGCAGCGCATGGGGTTGCGCTTGTAGGCCATGGCCGAGGAACCGATCTGGCTGTCCTCGAAGGGCTCCTCCACCTGCCGGTCATGCTGCAAAAGGCGGATGTCGTTTGCCATGCGGTAGGCGCTCTGGGCGATGGAGCTGAGACAGTTCAGGATGCGGCTGTCCACCTTCCGGGGGTAGGTCTGGCCGCACACTGGGAAGCACTGGGCAAAGCCGAACTCGGCGGCGATACGGCGGTTCATCTCGTCGATCTTCTCCTCGTCGCCGTCAAAGAGATCCATGAAGCTGGCCTCCGTGCCTGTGGTGCCGCGGCAGCCGAGGAACTTCATGCCGGACACCAGCGCGTCCAGCTCCTCCACGTCGGAGAGAAAGTCCTGCATCCACAGCGTCGCCCGCTTGCCCACCGTTACAGGCTGGGCAGGCTGATAGTGGGTATAGCCCAGGGTGGGCGTGGCGGCGTAGCGTTTGGCGAATGCCGCCAGATTGGCCAGCACCGCCAGCAGCTGTGTCCGCAGGTATTTCAGGCCGTCCCGGTACAGGATCAGGTCGGCGTTATCGGTGACATAGCAGCTGGTAGCGCCCAAATGGATGATGCCCGCTGCGGAGGGCGCGGCTTTGCCGTAGGTATAGACATGAGCCATCACGTCATGGCGCACCTCCCGCTCACGCTGAGCGGCCACGTCATAATCGATGTCGGTGATATGGGCCTCCAGCTCCGCCACCTGCTGCTCCGTGATGGGCAGGCCCAGCTGCTGCTGGGCGCGGGCCAGCGCCGTCCACAGCCGCCGCCATGTCTGAAAGCGGCTGTCCGGTGAAAACAAATGCAGCATGTATTGCGAGGCGTAGCGAGACGCCAGCGGGGACTGGTAGGTAGAGTGGGACATAGGATGGCCTCCTGAGAAGTGAAGAGTGAAGAGAGAAAAGTGAAAAGCTGCGGTATGCCGCCGCAGGCGGCATGATTGTGTGGTGTTCTTCGTAGGGGCCGATGCCCACATCGGCCCGTCGGTGGCACAGTGCGTCTACCGTGCGGCGGGGTGAGGTCAC
>CAVBAZ010000071.1:0-9740 GCA_963593515.1 Bacteroidaceae bacterium | reverse complement strand
GTTGATGTCCTCGCACAGACACAGCAGCTCGATCCACTCGTCATCGGTCATGTTTACTTCGATGATTGTCTTACGTTCGTCGTTCATAATGATTACTCCTCATTCATATCAATTTAGATTTACACCGCCCAGATGATCTCCGCGCTGTCCTCCGCCACCTCGATGCGGCGGATGAACTGGGCGGCCACGGCCTTTTTCTCCTCGAAGGACAGTTCGCTAAACACCAGTTTTTCCGGCAGCGGAACGCGGCCAGACTCACGCCGCTGGGCCTGCCGGAGCGCTTCGCGCTCCTTTTCGATCTTCCCCAATGCCTTCTGCAGATAGGACGCGGGCAGATCCTCACTCTCGGCAAAGGCGTCCATCAAACGCTCGGCGCGGCGATCTAGTTCCAGCAGCCGCTGGGCGTAGCTGTCCTCCTCCGGCTTCGGCACAACGGGCTCCTGCGGGCACTGAGCCAGCAGCTTTTCGATCTCTGTCTGTACCACCGCTTCCAGTTCCGCCAGCTTGACATGGATAGAGGCGTCACAGCGGTTCATGTTGTACCGCCCGCTGCACGCCAGATAGCGATGGGACTTGTCCGCCACGACGGACAGACTGTAGCCGCACTTGGCACATTTCAGCAGACCGGACAGCCATGTGTGCTTGCCCTTGCCGCTGTTGCCCACCTGACGGTTGTGAGCCAGCTTTGCCTGCACCGCCAGAAACAGCGGCGATGCCACGACGCCTACGCTGTTCAGCACGGATGCCCGATGGTTCTCGGTCTTGGTGTACTTCCGCGCGTTGGCCTCCCGCTTGCCCACCAGCAGCACGCCGTGTACGCCGTCAAAGGCCTCAGGCGGGCTGGTGATCTCCACGCCCTGCCCCAGATAGTGGAGCCGCACCTGCTCGTCCGCCATCACATAAGCGGGGTTATGCAGCAGGCGGGACAGCGTTACGTTGTCCCACGTGGCACGCTTGGGGGCGGGGATACCCTCGGCGGTCAGCTTGCGGGCCAGCAGCCCCAACGACATGCCCTCCGCAGCGTACTCCTGAAAGATCCGCTGCACCACCGCCGCCTTGTCGTTGGGAATGAGGGATGGGACTTCCCTACCATCCCGTCCGCGGGCCCGACCATTGTCGAAGCCGTAGGGCGCTGGGCCTCCGGGCCATGCGCCCAGCGCCGCGCGGCGGTAGTAGTTGTCCCGCACACGCTCGGCAGTGGTCTCCCGCTCCAGCTGGGCGAACACCATAATGATGTGCAGCATGGCCCGCCCCATAGGCGTCTTGGTGTCGAAGTTCTCATTGACCGACACGAACTCCACATGGTGCTCCTGCAGCACCTCCCACAGCTGGCCGAAGTCCGCCACGCTGCGGGAGAACCTGTCCAGCCGGTAGACGTACAGCGTACCGATCCGGTCGGCGCGGATGTCCTTCATCAGCTGCTGGAAAGCGGGGCGCTCGGTGTTTTTGCCGGAGTAACCGGCATCCTTGTAGACCCGCAGCTCCCCGCCGCCCGCCGTGCGGCGGCACAGGTCGACCTGCCCCGCGATGGACAGGCTGTCCTTTTTCTCTACGGACTGGCGGGCGTATACCGCGTCCGTCTTCATGCGGTCTTTTCCCGCTGGGCCGCCCGCAGCGCCCGCAGCTTCGCCATGCAGGCGGCGTAAGCATCCTTCATCTGCTGCTGCCGCGCCTGAGGATCCTCATACTGCGGATGGGTGTGCTTGACTTCCATGTTCATTCCCCCTCGCCACAGCCTATGAGCCGAGGGCGGAGAACATGACGGGGACACGGGGAACGGAATACGATCTTGACTCATGCGTTTTCCTCCTTTCGGTGAAATGAGAAAAGAGAAACACCGTGCAGGCCGAGGCACTACACGGTGTCATGAGTATGCCAAATAGACCGGATTCCGCTTGCAAAATCAGGGTCAAACGGGTATAATAACCCCATGCGGTGCGGATTCGTCCGTTGTGTAGGTGCTGTTACCACCTGCGCAGGTTGTAGGGAGCGCCAACTCCCTGCAACTGCCGTTGTTTTTCTTTTGTAAGGACAGTATAGCATATATGTGACCTCACATCAATGGCCGAACATACCAAAAATGAGAAAGATAATTTGTAAAATATGTGAGGCCACACCAACGCAATAGTTCTTGCTTCACATAAGATAATTCGTTATAATGATAAAAGCATCTTTGGGGAGGAGTTCACATGGCACAGACAGAAGCGCAACTGCGCGCCAACAAAAAATACCGTGAGGAGAAGCTGGAAAGCATCACTTTCCGCGTTCCCAAAGGTAATAAGGCTCGCATTCAGGCGCACGCCGCCGCCAATGGGGAGTCTACCAACGCATTCATCTACCGCGCGATCAATGAAACCATCGACCGCGAAAAACAGCCCGATACGGAGTGAACCTCCGCATCGGGCTGTTTTTCTACCCAAGAAGATTGGATTTTACTTTTAATTGCAATTCTTGCTGCTATATATCGAGAAGCTCTCAACTGGTATGAAGGCAATAACCCGTCTGGATTGATTATTTCCCGTCATATCCTGCAATAGGAAATCGCTTTGTTTAACAACGTACCCGCCTGCTTTAATCTTCCGCATTGGCACCGCGTGCGATGCGGTAGTTTATGGTTTGTTTGAACTAATCCCAAGTTAGTTCAAAGTTGGTTCCAAGATGTGTAACGACAAAACGTGGGCGTCGAGGTCTGACTTCCTCAACGCCCATATTTTCTGCATTTGTGTCAGCTTACCACTTCATGCATTTACTTGTCAGTTTTCTTCAGATACCGCACTTTCTTCACTGCTTCCCAATGCATTGCCTCAGCGTTGATTGGCGGCAAAGGGTCACCCCAGGAAATAGGTGCGTCAGCCATCTTTACCTCGACCGGCAATCCGCCGAAGGGGCGCACGGCGTTCGGAGTTGAGATGCTCACAGACGTATTTGGGCCGCCTTCAAAATGCAGATGTAATTTTTGACCGCGTACGGCTGCCTCCCAGGGAATCCTGATCATACCCTGTCCGCGGCCTTCCTGCGTTACGATACCGTCACCTACGATGATCTGAGGAAAATGAAGTTCGTAGAGCTTTTTGCAAAAGGGTGCTTTGTCCAGCTTCTGCGCAATACGCCATAGTCGATCCATATTTCTGCTGTACTCAATGCGCTTTTTCGCACCATCCTTACCGGAGATCCTGTGGCCGAAAATATAATCTTTCTCTTCCAGTGACATGTCTGTACACGCCTGGATTACGGTCGCAAAGTTGCGGCGCAATATCCGCATGGGCGGATGGGAATCCGATGGTGTCAAATTGTCAAACTCATCAAGCAAGAAAAAGCCTAACTGCTCGCTGGAAACTCCGAATTCTTTCAACAATTTGAAAGCAAAATTTGAATAATTAGGCCCGCGGCACGGGTCCTCAAACTGATTTTCAAAACAGACGACGGGTAACTCCCCGATATCCTTGTTCGCGCCCATGCTCTGCTGCACAAATTCCCTTCGCTTCTGCAAAGCACCCTCAATTTCAATGTGAACAGGGACGCACCGCAGTGCATTTTTCGTCTTTACCTGCTTACTATATTCCAATTTGTCATTCAAAATTTCATCAATTTTCAGGTAGTGACGGTCTGGATGATCTGGGAACGAGCGAAAATCATTCCACCGCAGTCCACGGCACTCCGCGGGGCGCATGCCAGTGTACAATGAGATCAAAATGCCGCAAAAGCGACCATCCTCCAGCACATGTTCCGCCGCACATAGCGCCAGACGTCCCTGCTGCCCGAGTGTCAAGGCTCGCGGGCAACTATCGCTCAATTCTTTCGGCTCCGCGTTTGCCGCTGCCGGGGCTAAGATCCTCTGCATCATCAAGGTCGTAAGATTAGTTGATTTGTCTCCCGCGCGGCTTTTTTCTAGAATATTGTAGGCATGTCCGCATGTGGCGGCATAGGAAAAAACATCCCGCAATGCTGAGATAATCGTCTTGACGGTGGCTTCTTGGTATTTGCATTCCTTAGCGACTTTAGAGACAGCGAGCAGAATATTTGCCGGAGTAATTTCGGAGATTGACATATCCAGATAGCCTGCAACCTTTTTGATATAATCATCATATTGGCGCAATGTCGTACAGGTTTCAAAACTGTATTGGTCTCCCTCCTGGATCGCCCAGTGGCGATCTTTTGCGATAGAAATGCGATGCTTTTTCCAATATTTATACAGGGACATATCACCATCAGCTTTAAATTCCATACTAATTCTCCTCCAAATCTAGTTTTGTCGTGACGAAAATGGTGTCATTTGCCTTAAAGTCGATAATCAGTTCCCTTCCAGTCTCGAGGTTGTCATGCGAAACTTTACTGAGATCTACAGTCAAATCGCCGCTGATCCTACCACCAGGTGCAGCTGCAATAGCGTGATCTTCACCACTGCGATTGATCTTGAAATCAAGTGTGGCGTCGGGAGTACCCATCAGTGAAAAAATATATCGATCCAGCATTGCAGCCAGCTTTGCCAGCTCCCGAGGATCGTCATAGGCACAGTAGTTCCGCGCGAATACACTCTCGGGTGCGCTGCCATATAAATAGCGAATCTCGTCCGCATCACATCCACAAATTGCCATCGCCGCCCGAAAGGTCTCTCGCAAGACTCGGCCAGGATGTTTCAATAAGTTTTTTGCTTCCTTCTGCTTTGCAAAATTGAAGCCTCTAAGGAAAACATTTAACCACTTTTCAACCTCATCGGGGCGCATCCGCCGCGCCGCGTTTTTGAAGCTGCGCATAAACGGCACATTTTCTTGTACGTTCGGCGCACTGTCCTTTACCTTATGGTAAAGCTTTGCCACCGTCGGCGGCAGCGGCAAAGTCCGCCGACGCGGCCAATTTAGTTTTTCGATGTGATAGACATCTCCTACACGCTTTGCCTCTGACCCAATTTCAATAACAGTGACTCCTGTATAGGCGTTTGAGGATGAGAATGACCCCCAGGTCAATGTGCAGAGTTCACCGATTGTGATTCCCGTGATCAACATCAGGATAAGGCCCAAATATAGGTAGCCGCGGCTGCTTTCAAGGTTCTCGGCGCAGTTTACAACGATTTCTCTAACCTGCGCATGCGTCAAAATATTCTTTTCGAAGTGCCTGCTCGCATCCCGCGGCCCAACGACTACGCGGCGGTTGCCCATGGTGAAGGTGTCCATGAAGTGGTTTGGGATCAAATGGTGAGCTTCTTCATACGCAATCAGTGCCCGCAAGGCGCAGATCTGGCCATTGATCTGATAATTAGAGAACCCACCTTCACGCAAATGAAAGGCGAACATCTCTTGTGTAATCGCACAAAAAGGCGTCCAACCGAGTTTGCTCACGAGCAGATCAAGCAGTTTCTTGTGCTCCTTTTTAGTAGAATTTGCCCACTTCATATTCAGGGCGACCCGATCAAAGTCCGCCGCGATCAACGCGGCCAACGGCAGCTTCTGGGCGAACTTTTCCCGCAGCGCACGTCCTTTGTCCGTATCGGGATTAAAGGCGCATCGGAGGCACTCGGGAATCAGCTCAAGTACGCGCTTCTCCACGGAAGCCTCGTCCGTGAAGCGCACGATACGCGGGGGATGCTCATAGACAATCGCACCGTTACCGTCGATGCGCTCCTTATCACGAGAACGCATCGACAGAATGACTGCGGCAGTGTTCTTGCGCATTTCAACGCGGAAAGCGACAGGCAGACCGAAGAAATCAAAAGTACGAAGAGACATATTCTAAATCCTCATGCGGCGCAGACGCAGGAGGGGAAGGCTAGTTGCGTGGTATATATTGTTTTTCCAATTTTCCTTTTAACTTTAATGCTTTTGAAACTGTCTAAAGTCCAAAACAAAATTGGGTATTATTAAAAATCTCTCCGTAAATTCAAAAATGATGTTTATATTGGCGCCTTCTCCTCCCTTCCAACCCGCACCTGCAGTGTGGAAACTATATGAAAAACCAATGTTTCTACGAAAAAAGCAGAACTATCCAAATAGATAGTTCTGCTTAATTTCATAGATGGTGACTTGATTCGGGAAATCCATACGGACTCTCCCTTGTAATAAAAAGCTTCGTAATTATAATTCTAATATATCATATTTTTTAATCCTGTCAATCCCTTTCGCGAAGCAATTTTTCGTTTTGTTCAGAAACGCTTTTGGGATGCGTTTTCCTCCCCATATGGGGCAAAAAATAAAGTGTGCAATCATTGCACACTTTATTTTTATAGTCGGCATTATACGCTTTTCCGAGTGCTTACCACCCTTCTTCCCATTCGTCCCACGCTTCATCGAGGTCATCGTAGTCGCGTCCTCGTAGAGGTCCTCAGGGTCGCCGTAGTCCTCACGGAGGCTGTAGCCGCTACCAGGGCCGGTGTCGGTGCTGCCGCCGCCGTAGTTGAAGTTTTGGGGCGACTTCGGTTTCTGCTGTTGCTGGGCTTGGTAGGCAGCGAGCTGCGCTTCAAATTTTTCGCGTTCTGCGATCATATCCGGCAGATCATCCCGCAAATCTACGATCTCAGCGGCAAGTTCGCCATCATAATCCGCAGGGATCGCCTGAAGCAGGGCCAGCGCTTGCTGATAGGAAGTAGCGTTGAATTGCTGCGCCAGTGAGAGCACCTCTGCGTAAACCAACAGTGTCGGCGCGTCTTTATAGTTGCCCAACTCCTCCAGATAAGGTCGCGCTATGTAAGGCTCATACTGCCGCAATCTCACAACCGCTTTGTGGTAGATGGATGCGTGCAATTGGAGAGTCATATCTGTCAGCAAGTCGCTGCCCTGCTTCCGGAATGAACCCAAATCTCCTGCACTTTTCAGAAGGTCAATTCCACGGCGGAGGGAGTCCTCCGTGTTTGTGTTCAATGCAACGCCAGCTTTGGCTACAATCAGCAATGCAGGTTGCTCGACGATGTTTTTGGGTACGTCCTCCACCAGTTCCACCGCTTTTTTGTAGTTACCGGCGGCAAACAGCTCCGCCGCAGTCTGATACTGTTGTTCCCAGGCAGCAAGCTGCTTTGCCTGCGAATGGCGATTCAGCAGAACACCGCCTACAACCAGCGCCAGCACCACGACGATGGCAACAAGAACGGGCATGGATTTCCGCTTTTTAGGCGGGGTATCCCTTTGTGGTACTTCTGCCGCGGGAGTCGTGTCGGCGTCTGAAGCTGATTTCGTTTCCTCTGTGACAGGCGGTACTTCTGATTTCACGGTTTCTTTTTCAACCTGCTGCGGCTTTGGCTCGGCAGTCTCTTTTTTCGCAGTCTCTTGCGGTTTTGGGAGTATCTCCAGCACACGCTTGGTTTTCTCCGGCGGCCACGGGGCAGTGTCGCGGGTGTAGTCGCCCACGGAACGGACGATGCCCTCCTTCGGTTCGTTCTTCTTGCCATAGGGCACACGCACACGGTCGCCCCTTTTCACCGGCAAGCCGGCGGTCAAGTAGGCGTATGGCCGGTTGTTCCCCACCTGCACGGAACAATAATGGTATATCGATGTGTTATCCTTCGGTGTTACACATTCTTCCGTTAGAGAATCAAGCTCGTCGTCCTCCGTGTCTGCGTACTCTTCCATAAGGGAATCAAACTCGTCCGAATCTTCATGCCACTCCCCCCGCGGCAGCGGATTTGATTGCAGCAGCGCGTATAAATGCTCCGCCAACTCTGTTCTTCTCTGTTCAAGGGCAGCTTGGATCAGGTATAGGTGCAGCTTGCATACATAACGACTGCGGAATACCATCTCCGCAAGCGTATCATCCTTTTGGATGGCATCCAGCAACGGAGTTATGGCATCTTCGTCAAATTCCTTGTAGTACCAAAGGAAGTCAAGTATATAAAAGAAATCCTCAGAAAGGAAGTCATCTTGCAGTGACTCCTGCTTTTCCGGCAGGGAGCGCCACATGGTGATGGCTCGCTGCGGGTCGGTGCTGTAGATACCTTCCAGCAGCTCTGAAGCGTGCATATTGAAGAGATTCTCAATTTTATACTCGTTCTTCAGCTCCGGAAATTGCTCCACGATCCGCGCCACGGCAGAGTCTTCGTAGTCCATGGGATCGACCTTTTCGCCGCGAAGCCGCTTCCAATGTTCGGTGAAATACCCTAAAAAGCGATTGTTGCGGGTATCCGCTTTTTCGCCTGTGCATCCTGCGAAGAACGCTGCCAAGGGCAGAATGCTGCATAAAGCATCCTCTATGGCACTCTCCGTAAGATTTTCGCTGTTAAAGGCACGGCCCATATAGAAGTGTCCGTCCTGCATAGAAGGATCTTCCTTGTCATAGGGCGGCAGCTGCCCAATCATCAACTCCCAAAACTTGCCGCAGGCTTTATCCGTCAGCTGGCCTTCCGCCTGAAACAGCGGCTTCTTAGAGCGAACAGCCCTTTCCATAGCATCGCTGCTGCTGATGCCGCTGAAATCCGCCAAATCATTGGCTAACGCCCGGTAAGGGTAAAAAATGCGTCCGATGACGGAGTCGTCCACCTCGTCGTCCCACGTCCCATTCCACAGGCCGCTTTCGATGAGCCCGGTGGAAACTTGACATAGTACCGCCTGCCATGCAAAGGATTTTGACCCCGGATATGTAGGCAGCAGCCTTGCGACCGCATCCACAAATGTGAGAGCGGCATTGCGCGTGGCCACGGCGGTATTTTTCCACCACGCATTCTGCCTTTCACGTGCGGCTTTGCGCTGCTCAAGAATGTAACCAGGAATAAAGCCGCTGTCGCCGCACCAACCGCATTCCCATTGGTCTCCACCAATACGTACATCTGGTGCGCCGCAGGTCGGACAGTTCATGGAGACACCCCCTCATAACAAAGTTAGACTGTTGCTACGCAGTGTTTTCCGCTTTCATTATACAGCCGTTGCCGGAGGAAGTAAACAACCATCGCCGGCGTCCAGCAGCCCACAAGAACCTGCTGTTCACCGAAAACGGACATCTGATCCGCGGTAGTCTCCAGTTCCGCAATGGCGGTATCCACCTCTCGAATGGCGGCGATGATCTCACTCACACTAATATCCTCGGCCCAGAGTGCCTCGTAGTAGCGATAACGGATGGGCTGATGTAAAAAGTTGTCCTCTGGCTGGTTGTCAGCCAAGTAATTGCCGACCGCCGGAAGCATAGCGACGAGACTGTCACGGTACATCTGAAGCGTGTCCAGGCGTTCGGGATAACTCATAATCGTCCGCATAAGATTGAGTTCATGATCTTCCAAAGCCAATTCTGAAAAGTATCCCACGTTTATTACCTCCACTCAGTTTTGTCATTTCTGTTATGGGTTCATTATAAAACACCCCCTGTCCGATAGTGCGGACAGGGGGCGTGAAATATTCAGTTGTACATAGTCATCACATCGGCCACATGCTCCCGCATTTTCTGAACTACATCCTCCGGGCCGAGAATCTGGGCAAGGCTGCGGAAGCCGCAGACCCAAGCAAAAAATTGAGGACTGACCACCACGTCGGCAGTCACAGTGAAATGAGAAGCACCATCTGGGATCAGCATCACATCACGGCCAAGGCGATCCAAAACAGCGCCTACCAGTTGGTTGTCGAAGCGCATGCGAACACGCTGCTCCTCACCGCTGAACATGCCGAAGACCTTACGGGCGTAGACGGCCATATCCAAGGCGTCGTAGGCATCTTTACCATCACGCGGCTCGTCAATGGTCTCAATGTCGATCATCTTGTCCACGCGGAAGTGCTTGATGATCCCAGCTTCCGAGTCAAACGCCACCATGTAGTAATTCTCGTCATCCCATG
>CAVBAZ010000070.1:0-14322 GCA_963593515.1 Bacteroidaceae bacterium | reverse complement strand
GGGTTTCATAACCCCGTCGGTGCCTTTCGCAGAAAGGCGGATTATAGAAATGGAACTGATCCAACAATGCTACGGCTATCTCTTCTGGGGGGTGCTGGCGGCGCTGGCCCTGTGCGTCATCGCGGTGCTGGTGTATATTCTGAAGACCCATCTGACGGTGGACCGCATCATCGGCATCAACCTGATTGGCACGCTGGTGGTCATCATCATCTGCGCCCTGACCTATATTCTGGGCGAGGATTATCTGGCGGACATTGCCGTGATCTATGTGGTCATGTCCTTCATCGCCGTGATGATGCTGTGCCGCATTTACATCAACCTGTACGACCGCAGGCGAAAGGAGAAGGAACAGCATGATCGGTGAATGGATCCGTTTCGGCCTGTGCGCCGCGTTTATGCTGGCGGGACTGTTCATCATGGTGGTGTCCATCATCGGTCTGTTCCGCTTTGACTTCGCCCTGCAGCGCATCCATGCCGCCGCGCTGGGCGATACCCTGAGTCTGCTGCTGTTCACCATCGGCATCCTGATCGCCGTGGGCTTCCATGCCGTGGCGTGGAAGCTGATACTGGTGCTGGCCCTGCAGTGGATGACCTCGCCGCTGAGCAGCCACATGCTCAGCATGTTTGAATACCGCGCTGACGAGAATCTGGCCGACCATCTGGATCTCAGCGACGCGGAGTACCACACTGAAGAAACCGGAGAGGAGGTGGCTGCCAAATGATGACGACCTTTCGCCTGATACTGCTGGTGGGGCTGATCGTATGCGCCGCCGCCACCGCTCTGACCAAAAAGCCCATGCAGGCCGTGATCATCTACATGGCCTATTCCGTCATCATGTCGGTGATCTGGATCATGCTGGAATCCCCCGACCTCGCCATCACCGAGGCGGCGGTGGGCGCGGGCATCACCAGCCTGCTGCTGTTCCTGACGCTGCGGCGGCTGAACCTGATCGACCGGGATGAGGAGCACCGCAAGCATGAGGAGGAGACCATCCGCCAGCATGCTGCCCTCCACGAGGAGCAGAGAGAGGAGGACGGCCATGAGTAAGAAGAACTTCCTCCGCCGCTGGCTGGACGGTCAGGTAGACTGGTCGGCCATGCTGGAGCAGGAGAAGCCCGTCAAGAAAGAGGCGGCTGCTCCCTATGAACCCCATTACGACGCCGCCTCCGCCCGCGAAGCCGTGGAGCGCGGCCAGATTGCCTATACGGTGCTGGCCATCGTGGCGTGCATCGCCTTTGCCGCCTTCATGCTGCTGACGGTGGCAAACCTGCCCGCCTACGGCAGCGACGACGCCCCCACCGTCAACGAGGTGGCGGAGCGCTATGTGGAAAAGGGTACCGAAGAGACCGGCGCGGTGAACACCGTGGCGGGCATGATCCTGGACTACCGTGCCTTCGATACGCTGGGCGAGTCCTTCGTGCTGTTCACCGCCATGTGCGCCGTGACCATGCTGATGAACGCGCCCGGCAAGCGCCGTGTCCGCAAGCTGGACTATGAGGTGCTGGACTACTATCAGGATCCCATCATCCGCACGGTGTGCAAATTCGTCATCCCCATTATTCTGGTGTTCGGCGTATATATTCTGCTGAACGGCCACCTGTCCCCCGGCGGCGGCTTCTCCGGCGGCGCCATTATGGCCTCGGCCCTGATCATCTACGGTCTGGTGTGGGGCGGCGAGCGTGCCTCCAGAGCCATTCCCGCCAAGGTGCTGAAGATCATCGTGCTTTGCGCGCTGGGCTTCTACGCCTGCTCCAAGACCTACTCCTTCTTCACCGGCGCCAACCATCTGCACTCCATCATCTCTCCCGGCGTGCCGGGCCGCATCCTGTCCGCCGGTCTGATCCTGCCGCTGAACGTGGCGGTGGGCTTCGTGGTGTGCTGCACCATGTATAGCTTTTACATGTATTTCCAAAGGGGGGAGCTGTAATGAACAACATGTTTACCCACCTGTCGGAAAATTACGAGGCCTGCGTGGCGGTGATCCTGTTCGCCATCGGCATGTGTATGCTGCTGTTTGACCGGAACCTGCTGAAAAAGGTCATCGGGCTGGACATCATGGACAGCGGCACCTTCCTGCTGCTGGCCGACCGGGGCTATATCACCGGCCGCACCGTCCCCATCGTCACGGACGGCGTCACCGACATGGCCAACTACATCAATCCCATTCCCGCCGGTCTGGTGCTGACGGGCATCGTGGTGTCGGTCAGCGTATCGGCCCTGATGCTGAGCCTGACCATCCGCATCTATAAGAAGTACCACACGCTGGATATCGACGCGCTGTATCTGATGATGTCCGACCGGCGGAAGGGAGGGCGTATATGAGCTTCGTCCAGAACTTCCCCTTCTTCTCCATCATCCTGTGCCTGCTGTGCGCCGTCACCACCTTTGTGGCGGGCGACAAGTGGGGCCGCCGTCTGACCATCTGCCTTTTGTGCGTGTCCACCGTGCTGCAAAGCTGCGTGCTGTGGTTCTGCGCCAGCAATAACATCAGCTACGCCTACATGATGGGCCACTTCCCTGCGCCCTGGGGCAACGAGATCGCTGCGGGCGTGATCGAGCCGCTGATGGCGCTGCTGTTCTCGGTGGTGATGCTGCTGAGCGTGCTGGGCGGCATGGACCGTATCCTGAAGGACATTCCCGACAAGCGCCGCCATCTCTATTGGAGCATGGTGGATCTGACGCTGGTGTCCCTGCTGGCCCTGTCCTACACCAACGATATCTTCACCGGCTATGTGTTCATTGAGATCTGCACCATCGCCTCCTGCGCGCTGCTGTCCGCCAAGTCCACCGGCCGCGCCCTGATCGCGTCGGCCCGGTACATGGTGTTCGCGCTGGTGGGCTCCGGCCTGTTCCTGATCGGCGTCATCTACACCTACTCCATCACCGGCCATCTGCTGTTCCCCCAGCTGCACGACACCATCGCCGCGCTGTGGGCCGAGGGCACCTATCAGTTCTCCATGACGGTGGCAATCGGCCTGATGACGGCGGGTCTTGCCATCAAGTCCGGTCTGTTCCCCTTCCATTTCTGGATGCCGGATACCTACGGACGGGCCACCCCCGCCTCCTCCGGTATCCTGTCCGGCGTGGTGTCCAAGGCGTATATCCTGCTGCTTATCAAGATCATTTACCGCGCCGTAGGCATCGAGGTGTTTGCCGCCAGTGGCATCCAGTCGGTACTGCTGCTCTTCGGCATCGCCGGTATGATCGTGGGCTCCATCTCCGCCATCCGCGCCAAGCGGCTGACCACCATGGTAGCCTATTCCTCCGCCGCCCAGATCGGCTATATCTACATGGGTCTCGGCATGGGGACGCAGGCGGCCCTGCTGGCGGCGTTCCTGCACATCTTCTCCCACGCGCTGACCAAGCCCATGCTGTTCCTGTCCGCTTCCGGACTGCGTGACGTTTCCGGTGGCCACAATGACTTCCCCAGCCTGCAGGGCGCGGGCCACCGCAATGTGGTGGCGGGTGCGCTGTTCACCGCGGGCGCTCTCAGCATGGTGGGCGTGCCGCTGTTCATCGGCTTTATCCCCAAGCTGCAATTCGCCCAGGCCGCCTTCTCCATGACGTGGCAGAAGTGGCCCGTGCTGCTGGCGCTGGCCATCTCCACGCTGCTGAACGTGCTGTACTTCCTGTACACCGCCATGGTGCTGTGGCTGCCCCAGAAGGACGGCTCCGCCGCAGTGGCCCAGAAAATCAACTGGGGCAAGGCCGTGCCTGCCGCGGTGCTGCTGGCCATCGGCCTGATCATCGGTATCCATTCCGCGCCGCTGACGGCGCTGCTGCAGCAGGGCTTCGGCCTGTTCTGCCACTATTAAGGAAAGGAGTAGAACGTATCATATGCTGTATCTGATCCTTCTGCTGCCCTTCCTGCTGGGGATCGCCTGTGCCTTCTGCAAGGAGGAGAACGCCCGGCGGCTGACCCCCGTTCTGGCGGCGGCCCAGACCGTGCTGACGGCGCTGGTGATCTACGCCGCCGTGTCCGGCAAGGACTGGGCTACCAATGTGGTGTATCTCAGCGAGTCGCTGACCTTCTCGCTGAAGATGGACGGCGTGGCGGCGGTGTTCGCCGTGGTGACGGCGGTGTGCTGGCTGCTGACCATCCCCTACGCCGCCGTGTATATGCCCCACAGCGGCGGGGAGCCCCGGTTCTATGTGTTCCTGTTCACCACCGAGGCGGTGCTGCTGGGTACTGCGCTGGCGGCGGACATGGTGACGCTGTACCTGTTCTATGAGCTGACCACGTTGTGCAGCGCGCCTCTGGTGCTGCACGAGTTGAAGAAAAAGGCCATTATCGGCGCGTACAAGTACCTGTTCTACTCGGTGGGCGGCGCGTTCGTGGCGCTGTTCGGCGTGGTGGTGCTGTACTTCCACTGCGAGAGCCTGTCCTTTACGGCGGGCGGCACCATGGCGGAAGCCACGCCCCTGACGCTTGCGGCGGTGTTCTGCATGATTTTGGGCTTCGGCGCGAAAGCGGGATTGTTCCCCCTGCACAACTGGCTGCCCAGTGCCCACCCGGCGGCTCCCGCCCCGGCTTCGGCGCTTCTCAGCGGTCTGATCGCCAAGGCAGGCGTCATCGCTGTGCTGCGCACCATCTTCTTCACCGCCGGAGCCGGCCTTCTGCGGGGGACTTGGGTGCAGACGGTGTGCCTGATCCTGGTGATGATCTCCATTTTCATGGGCTCCTTCATGGGGTGTCTGGAAAAAGAGCTGAAAAAGCGTCTGGCCTATTCCAGTATTTCTCAGATCTCCTATGTGCTGCTGGGCCTGTTCATCCTGTCCCCCGACGGGTTTACCGGCTCCATGCTGCAATTGTTCTTCCACGCGGCGGCCAAGATCACCATTTTCCAGTGCGCCGGTTCCATCATCCTGCTGGCCCACAAAACACGGGTGGACGAACTGCGGGGCCTTGGCCGCCGGATGCCGGTGACCTTCATCTGCTTCGCGCTGGTATCCCTGTCGTTGGTGGGTATTCCCCCCTTCGGCGGCTTCCACAGCAAGTGGTATCTGGCAACGGCGGCGCTGGACGCGCTGCCCGGCGCACTGGGCTATCTGGTGCCGGTGACGCTGATTTTGTCGGCACTGTTCACCGCCGGATACCTGTTCCCGCCGGTGATTTCCGCCTTCTTCCCCGGCCATGATACCGAGGGACTGGACCTGTCCCCCATCCGCGAGCCTGCGGGCATCGTGGTGCCGCTGGTGATCTTCGCGGCCGTCTGCGGGCTGATGGGTCTGTTCCCCAACGGCGTGCTCTCGGTGATGGAGTCCATCGCCGGGGCCATCGCGTAAGGGAGGTGCTGACATGAATGGAATTTTGCTTTGTCTGCCGGTATTCCTGCCCATCGTGGCAGGTCTGGCAGCCTACTTCATCCCCTTCCGCACCGACCGGGCGCGCTGCGCCCTGTACGCCGTCATCATCGGGGCCACCACCGTTCTGGCGTGGCTGGCTATCCTGCAATGCGACGGTTCGGCCTTCACGTTCCTGCGGTTCACCGATTCCCTGCACTTCACCCTCCGCATGGACGGCGCGGCCAAGCTGTTTGCGGGTCTGTCCGCCTCGCTGTGGCCCTTTACCATGGTGTACGCATGGGACTATATGAAGCACGAGGGCCACAAGCCCATGTTCTGGGCCTTCTTCACGGCATCCTTCGGCGTGACGCTGGGCATCGCCTTCGCCGCCAATATGATGACCATGTACCTGTTCTATGAGCTGCTGACGCTGGCCACCATCCCGCTGGTGATGCACGCCATGACCAAGCAGGCCATCCACGCAGGCGTGAAATACGCCGCCTACTCCATCGCGGGCGCGGCGCTGGCCTTTATCGGCATGGTGTTCCTGATCGTCAATGACGCGCAGGAGTTCGTCCCCGGCGGCCATCTGGCGAGCTATACCGGCAATATGGATCTGCTGCTGAGCGTGTTCGTGCTGGCCTTTGTGGGCTGCGGCGTCAAGGCCGCCATCTGGCCCATGCACAGCTGGCTTATCAGTGCCGCCGTGGCCCCCACACCGGTAACGGCGCTGCTGCACGCGGTGGCGGTGGTCAAGGCGGGTGCCTTCGCCTGCATCCGGTTGGTGTACTTTGCCTTCGGCACGGATATCCTCTCCGGCACATGGGGACAGTACACCGTCATGGCGCTGGCTATGATCACGCTGGTGTTCGGCTCCGCCATGGCGCTGAAGCAGCGCCACTTCAAGCGGCGGCTGGCCTACTCCACTGTGTCCAACCTGAGCTACATCCTGTTTGCCGCCGCCGTCATGACACCGGCAGGTGAATTGGCCGCGTTCCTGCACCTGATCGTCCACTCGGTGGTGAAGATCATGGCCTTCTTCTGCGCAGGCAGCGTGCTGCACTACGCCCACCGGGAGTATGTCAGCGAGTTGGAGGGGCTGGGACGACGCATGCCACTGACCTTTGCCTGCTTCACCGTGGCCGCCTGCGCCCTGACGGGCATCCCGCCCTTCAACGGCTTCGTCAGCAAGTGGTATATCGGCCTTGCCGCCGTGGGCGAGGGCAGTACAGCCTCGTATCTGGGCTTTATCGCCATCCTCATCTCCGCGCTGCTGACGGCCATCTACATGTTCCAGGTGGTGGTAAAGGCGTGGTTCCCCACGGAGGGAACGGAGCTTCCCACTCCCGAAAGCGCCCATGAGGCGGGGCCGTTCATGACGGTGCCCATGCTGATTTTGGCGGCGCTGTGCCTGCTGATGGGCCTGTTCCCCGATATCCTGCTGAACGCGATCAGAGAGGCGGTGATCCTGTAATGACAACATTTGCTCTGTTGGCCGTTGTGTTGCTGCCGGTGCTGTCTGCGCTGGTCATCGCTCTGCTGCCGGATCGCCATGACGACGGAAAGCAGCTGGGTTCGCTGTCCATCGTGTTCACGCTGCTGACGCTGCTGGCCATGGTATACGTGGCCGCCACCGCCGACGGCTCCACCGTCACCGTGCCGGTGATGCGTCTGAGCTTCTGGGCCGGAGGGTTCCAGAAGCTGTACGGTCTGGTGGTGTGCTTCATGTGGTTCGTCTCAGCGCTGCTGAGTCCCCAGTATTTCCACGGACACCACCATCTGAAGCGGTACTATTTCTTCTTCCTGATCTGTCTGGGCTTCACGGCGGGCGTGTTCCTGTCCGCCGACCTGTATACCACCTTCCTGTTCTTCGAGCTGATGTCCCTCAGCTCCTATGTGTGGGTGGTGCAGGAGGAGACCCCCGACGCCATGGATGCCGGTAAGACCTACCTGACCATCGCGGTGCTGGGCGGTCTGGTGACGCTGATGGGCCTGTTCCTGCTGTACACCGTCACCGGCACGCTGGTGATCGCGGAGCTGCATGACGCCGTGGCCGCTATGGAGCGTGGCCGTCTGTGGGCCGCCGCGTTGTGCATCCTGTTCGGCTTCGCCGCCAAGGCGGGCCTGTTCTCGGTGCATATTTGGCTTCCCAAGGCACATCCCGTGGCCCCGGCCTCGGCCTCCGCCCTGCTGAGCGGCGTGCTGACCAAGGCCGGAATCTTCGGCGTACTGCTGCTGACCGGTCAGATCCTGACGGGCGACCACAGCTGGGGTATGCTCCTGCTTGTGCTGGGCGCTATCACCATGGTGCTGGGCGCGGTGCTGGCAGTGTTCTCCACCAACCTGAAGTACATTCTGGCCTGCTCCTCCCTGTCCCAGATCGGCTTTATCACCGTGGGCGCGTCCATGCTGTGCCTGCTGGGTGAGCATAACGCGCTGGCCGCCAACGGCACGGTGCTGTACATGATGAACCACTCGCTGGTGAAGCTGGCGCTGTTCCTGTTCGCCGGTGTGGTGTACTACAACACCCACGCGCTGGATCTGAACGACATCAAGGGCTTCGGCCGGGGCAAGCCACTGCTGCATGTGCTGTTCCTGTGCGGAGCCTGCTCGCTGGCGGGTATTCCGGGCTTCCTGGGCTATCTCAGCAAGACGCTGGTGCATGAGGCGCTGGTGGAATACGCCCACATGAGCGGCATGACCCTCATTACCGTGGTGGAATGGCTGTTCCTGTTCTCCGGCGGCTTGACGGCGGCGTATCTCACCAAGATCTATGTGGCCATCTTCTGGCAGAAGGGAAAGGAATCCGGCAAGCAGTGGGGCAAGCCCCTGTCGGTCATTGCCCTGTGTCTGGCGGCGGTGTCGCTGCCGGTGCTGGGCCTAACGCCCCACGCCATTGCCGAGAAGATCAGCGGTGCCACGCTGGACTTCACTGGCGGACACGCCTTCGACCACGCCATCCACTACTTCGCGTGGACGAATCTCAAGGGCGTGGTGATCTCGCTGGCCATCGGCATGCTGGTGTACTTCCTGTTCATCCGCAAGGTGCTGATGACAAAAGACGGCTTCTATCTCAGCCGCTGGCCCAAGTGGCTCAGTCTGGAGGACAGCGTCTACAAGCCCTTCTTCCGCGCATTGTTTGCGGTGGTAGGCGTGGTGTGCCGCGTGGCCTGCGACGCCTTCGACGTGGTGGTGCTGGCGGTACAACGGGTGCTGCTGCGGTACAGCAAGGAGAAGGAGCCCCAGTCCTACTCCCCGCTGGTGCAGGCCATCGCCCGCCAGAGCGGCGACAAGGCCGCCCGGGAGGCCGCCGACCGGCTGGAGACCAAACAGGATCTGATGGATCGTATGACCCACAGCCTGTCCTTCGGCCTGCTGATGACATGCCTGGGCTTGTGCGTGGTTTTAACTGTTGTGATTTGTCATGTCTTTTAAGCTGGCATGAAATCTGACGATTTCATTGCCAAATAGGATTGCGGTCGGCTGCGCGCACCCGTTGGGTGCACTGGCGACCGAGAAGTATTTTTCTGACGCGCATGTCGTCAGAAAAATGATTTCATTTTTTCGCGGCGGGCGCGCCGCGAACTCTGCGAGGCTTAAACAGCATAAAAAATGTCCTCCCTTTTGGGGAGGACATTTTTTATGCTGTTTGTCTTACGCGAACAGGTAGCCGTACTTGTCGCGGAGGGTAACGATCAGCGTCTCCAGATCGGCGGGCAGGCCGTTGTTGGCGTCGCTCAGATCGTAGTCCTTGGGCTCGCCGAAGGTGCGGACACGCACCTTGTCGCCGCCCAAGAACAGTACGCCTGCGTTGTGGGAATCCACCATGTCCTCAGCAGTCTGGAACAGGGTGAACTTGTCGTGGCAGGGCTCGGAGGCGTAGGGGCAGAACTGGGTGCAGTTACCGCACTCGTTGCACATCTTGTCCACATGGACGATCTGGTGCTTGCCGTCGGCCATGGCGATGGCCACGTTGGCGCGGTTGGGGCAGGAGTCCACGCAGTTCTCACACAGCGTCTTGCACTGCAGGCAGCGCTGACCCTCGTGGCAGGGATACTCCGCCATCTTCAGCACGCCCTTCTTGGCGGCGGCGTCAGCGATGGTGACGTAGGCCTGCGTAGGGATCTCGTAGGTATGGGGCGCGCCGATGACCTCGGCGGCGAAGGCGGCGGCATCGGCAATGCCCTCGACGACCGTGGCGGGGCCGCGGGTAGCGTCACCGGCGGCGTACACGCCCTCAATATTGGTCTTGAAGGCGGGACGGCCCTTCTTATCCAGCTCGATGCCATTGGCGGCCATGAGCGCGTCGTCCACCTGCTCGCCCACGGCGGAGATCACCAGATCGCAGGGGATGTCGAAGAACTCACCGCTGCCCACGGGGCTGCGGCGGCCGGAAGCGTCGGCCTCGCCCAGCACCATCTTCTCGCAGGTGAGGACGCCGTCGGCCTGCTTCACGGGAGCGGCCAGCTCGGCGAACACCACGCCGTCAGCCAGCGCCAGCGCCAGCTCATGCTCGTCGGCGGGCATGTACTTGCGGGTACGGCGATAGACCAGGGTCACATTCTTGGCGCCGCTGCGCTTGGCAAGGCGGGCCGCATCCATGGCGGTGTTGCCGCCGCCGATGACAGTGATATTACCGGCCACGGAGATATTACCGGCCTTGACGCCCTTCATCCACTGGATAGCGCCGGCCACGTCGCCCGCGATGTCCAGCTTGCCGGGCTTCCACGCGCCCACGGCGAACAGAATGTGGGTGTAGCCCTGCTGCTTCAGCTCGGCCACGGAGGGCGCGGGCGCGCCGCACTTGACCTCAACGCCGTACTTCTCCATCATGGCGATGTCCTTAGCGATGGTCTCGTTGGCGATACGGAAGCTGGGGATCACGTGACGTGGCACTCCGCCCAGCTCCTTCTCACGCTCGAAGATGGTGACGGCGATACCGGCGCGGGCCAGGAAGTTGGCGGCGGCGATACCGGTGGGGCCGCCGCCGATGATGGCAGCTTTCTTGCCGGAGATCTTCTCGGTGGGACGGATGTTGGCCATGACGGCGCTGTAACCGTTCTTGGCGGCCACCAGCTTGGCGTCACGGATGTGGACGGACTCCTCATAGAAGTTGCGGGAGCACTTGGTCTGGCAGCGGTGGGCGCAGATGGTGCCGGTCAGGAAGGGCAGGGGGTTCTTCTCGCAGATGAGCTTCAGGGCCGGGCCATACAGGCCCTTGTTCACCAGCTCCAGATACTCGGGGATGTCCTGGGCAATGGGGCAGCCGCCCTTGCAGGGTGCGCTGAAGCAGTCGATCCAAGGCACGCTCTTGTCGCTCTTGCGGCTGGGCAGGGGCTTGATGGGCTTGACGTGGTGAACGTCGGTATGGCTGGCGGTGGACATCTCGCAAATGGCCTGGGTATCGGTGCCGTAGAAGGGCTTATAGGTCATGTGCTCCACCTTCTCCACCATCTGCAGCAGGCGGTTGTAGCCGCCGGGCTTCAGGATGGTGGTGGCCACGGTGATGGGCCAGATACCGGCGGCAAACAGCTTGTCGCAGTTGAAGTACTCCGCGCCGCCGGCGAAGGAGATGCGCATCTTGCCCTTGAACTGGCGGGAAATGCGGTGGCACATCTCGATGGTCAGGGGGAACAGGGAGCGGCCGGACATGTACATCTCGTCATTGGGCAGCTCGCCGCGGGTGGTGTCCACCGGGAAGGTGTTGGAGAGCTTCAGGCCGAACTCCAGACCGCAGCTGTCGGCCAGCGCCTGCAGCCGCTCGAACATGGGAACGGCATCAGTCCACTGGAGATCCTCGTTGAAGTGGTGCTCGTCAAACACGATGTAGTCGTAGCCCATGCTGTCCAGCGTGCGGCGTGCGGTCTCGTAGCCCAGAATGGTGGGGTTGCACTTGACGAAGGTGTGCAGGTGCTTCTCGGAGATCAGATAGCTGGCGATGCGCTCGATCTCGTCGGGGGGACAGCCGTGGAGGGTGGACACGGTGACGCTGCGGCTGACGCGGGGATCAATGGCGTCGATGTAGGCGCTCTCCTCCGGGAACAGCTCCTTCAGGACGGCCTTGCACTCGCCGAAGATGGCGGTCTTGGTGGCGTCCTTCATGCCCTCGATATAGGTGTTGACCTTGTCGCCCTTGATGCCTTCCAGATCATAGCCCACGGACATGTTGAATACGAACCCGTTGGGATCGCCCAGACCGTATACCTTGCTGAGTACCTTCAGGGCGCACCACGCCTTGATATACTCGTCCATGGCCTGCGGAACGGTCAGCTCGGTGGACCACTCCTGGTTGTAGCCTTCGTCATTGGCCAGGATGCAGGGACGGGGCACACAGGCGGCCAGATCGGCGCCGTCCATCTTCTGGACGGTCTTGACCTCGAAGAAGCGGGCACCAGCCATATAGGCGGCGATGATGTTCTGGGCCAGCTGGCTGTTGGGGCCTGCGGCGGGGCCGAAGGGAGTCTCGATCCGCTCGCCGAAGATGGGCAGGGATTTGCCGGTGGCGTGATAGGCCTTGCGGACACCGAAGATCTCGCCGCAGTTGGCGTATTCGGTGACCACCCAGTTCATCAGGGACTTAAAGGAAATGGGATACATTTTTTCAGACATGGGATGTCCTCCTTGTCGTTATTCGGAATAGTATTCGTCCTCCGCCCAGTAGGCGGGGTTTTCGTCAATATATTGCCAGATACGGAGATAGTCCGTCTCGGTACGGATGATGTGGTCGTAATAATTGCGCTGCCAGATTTTTTGACCGGTAGTTTTGGTGACCAGTGTTTTGAAGGAACGCACTAGGCTTCCCAATGTTTGCGTAGGGGCCGATGCCCACATCGGCCCGTTTTCCGCGCCAATGGTTACCACAAAATGCACATGGTTGAGCATGATGGCGTAAGTCTCAATACCGGGAATCGTTTTTATGTACCGTTCAACGATACGGCCGTATTCCGATAATGCGGTGCGCGGGGCGATGTGGGCATCGCCCCCTACAACACGACCGAGAATACAACGTTTCCCTTCGGTACACACCGTTACAAAATACGCGCCAGTTGCACTGTAATCATATTCCGGCAGACGCAAAGACCTCCGCGTTGGCAGGCTCTCCATTAACGGCTCAATACTCTCTGTGGTTCAGATCGCCCCAGAGCTTCTTGGCGGCCTCGAGGATGTGGGCGTTCTCGGCCTCCTCGTCGATGCCCACCAGCACGCGATCCTTCATCAGCAGCTTACCGGCGGCAATGGTGGTCTGGCACTGGCGGCCGGTCATACCAAAGATCATGTGGCCGTCGATATTCTCGTCAGAGAACGGGGTGAAGGGCTTGTAATCCATGACGATGATGTCCGCCGCGGCACCGGCCTTCAGCACGCCCAGCTGCTGGGGGAAGTACTTCTCGCCGATTTTGGCGTTGTTCTTAAACAGCATGTCCGTGACCTCGCACCAGCCCACGTTAGGCAGGCAGTTCTGGCTGCGCTGGGAGCACAGGGCCACCTTGATGGACTCCAGCATGTCGTTGGTGTAGGCGTCGGTGCCCATGCCCAGCAGGATGCCCCGCTTATAGAGCTGGATCACCGGGCAGATGCCGATGGCGTTGCCCATGTTGGACTCGGGGTTGTTGACCACCATGGTACCGGTCTCCTTGATGATCTCCATTTCAGCGGTGTTCACATGGATGCAGTGGCCCAGAATGGTCTTTTCGCCCAGAATACCGTGATCCTGCAGGCGCTGCACGGGACGGCGGCCGTAGTTCTGAAGGGAATCGTACACATCGTTCATGCCCTCGGACACATGGATGTGATAGCCGGTGCGGCCGTTGTTGGCCTCTACCATACGGTCAAAGGTCTTGTCGGAGATGGTGAACAGGGCGTGGCCGCCGAACATGGCCGCCAGCATGGGATCCTTGCGCTGCTCACACTCGGTGATGAAGTCGGCGTTCTCCTTGATGGCCTGCAGGCACTTCTCCTCGCCGTCACGGTCGGACACCTCATAGCACAGGCAGGAGCGCAGGCCCAGACGCTTGCTCTCCTCGGCGATGGTGTGCAGCGTGCCGGGGATCTCGCCATAGCTGGCGTGATGGTCGAACACGGTGGTGACGCCCTGCTTGATGCTGTCGATGTACAGCGCGGTGGCGCTGGCGCGGGTGCCGTCCATCATCAGGTGGCGGTCGATGGCCCACCATGTGCCGTCCAGCACCTCATAGAAGTTGGTGGGGTTGTTGCCCACGATGCTCAGGCCGCGGGCCAGTGCGGAATAGATGTGCGTGTGGGCGTTGATGAGGGCCGGCATGATGACGCCGCCCTTGGCGTCGATGATCTCCGCCTCGGGGTACTTGGCCCGCAGGGCGGCCTCCTCGCCTACCTCTACGATGTTGGTGCCCTCATAGGCCACCGCACCGTGCTCGTAATAGCCCTTACCCTCGCTGTCGCGGGTAAGGAGTCTGCCGTTGGTCACTAAAGTCATGGTCGTTTCCTCCTGTAAAAAAGTTCCAATAGACCATCACCGCCGCATAACGCAAAAAATGTTCCAGACCTCAACGAAGTCTGAAACACTCAAGCCATTGCGCCGAGTGATAGTTGCAGCCCGTGCGCGAAGCACTTCCTTACAGCTACCAATCTTGGATTGTTACCTCTATTTTACCCGAAACAGCCGCCGGATGCAAGTCCTAATTGTGCCCTTTTCACGAAAAAATCTCCGTTTTTTCAATGCCCGATCTACAAATTGTATCTTGACGCATGTCATCTTGTGTGCTATATTAGATGTAAAGTTCTGGGAGGTGCCATGTCATGCGCAATGTGTATATTTACGGAGATTCTCTGCTGAAGGCCACCGTGCCGGACGAGCAGCTGAAATACCACTTTCATCTGCCGGAGATCATGGCCCGCTACCCCTCCGACCGGGTGCAGGTGACCAACCGGGCCAAGATGGGTGCCACGGTGTCCAAGGGCCTGTCGCTGGTGGAGCACGATGCCCAGCGGGGGCTGGATGCCGACTATGCCCTGATCTGCTACGGCGGCAACGACAGCGACTATGACTGGGCCGC
>CAVBAZ010000069.1:0-14855 GCA_963593515.1 Bacteroidaceae bacterium | reverse complement strand
AGGCCGGCGCTACCGACAGCATCACTCTGACCGGCGGCTGCGCCAAGAACGCGGGTCTGAAGCAGGCCATCGAGCATGTGCTGAAGCTGAAGGTCATCGACCTCAAGACCGATCCCCAGCTGATGGGTGCGCTGGGCGCTGCCGAATATGCCCGCCAGAAGGGCATGGCCAAGGCGTAAACACTTGTCAAATCGGAGAGATTGATGTATCATAGGGATAAGGCTGCCGCGGCGCAACTGCGGCGGCCTTTTTCCAAATCACCGTGAAGGAGCGATACCCCATGTCCGAACACGTTCACATCCACGCCGACGGCACCACCCATACCCATGCCGACGGTACGACACATACCCACGGCGATGGCACGTCCCATGGCCACACCCATTCCCACGCCCACACTAAGGCGGTGCTGAACCGTCTCAGCCGTGCGCAGGGTCATCTGGACGCCGTGCGCCGCATGGTGGAGCGGGGAGAGGACTGCTCTGAGGTGCTGGTGCAGCTGTCCGCTGTGATCTCAGCCCTGAACTCTACCGGCCGCGTGATTTTGAAGGATCACATCGCCCACTGTATCGTGGACGCGGTGGAGGACGGCGACAACGCCGCCATCGAAAGTCTCAACGCTGCCATTGACCGCTTCATGCGCTGACGCGGGTGTTGACAAAAGTGCTATAATAAAATAAGTATAACAACCGAAACAAGGGAGGAAATGCTATGATCTCTGCTATCGTATATGCGTCCAACTCCGGCTATACCGCCCAGTACGCCAAAATGCTGGGTCAGGCCACCGGCCTGCCGGTCAACGACATTTCCCAGATGCACAATCCCCAGCCCGACCAGCAGGTCATTTATCTGGGCTGGGTCATGGCCGACAAGTGCGTGGGTGCGCGGAAGGCCATGAAGTTCTTCGATGTCCGCGCCATGGTGCGTGTGGGCATGGGCCCCGGCAGCAAGGCCGCCGCCGATATGCTCCACGACCAGCTGCTGCGGGACTTCGGCAAGGAGGTGGACTGCTTCGCCTTGCAGGGTGGTTTCGATATCAAGAAGCTCCACGGCCCCTTTAAGTGGATCATGAAGGTAAAGTGCAGGGAGATCCTCAAGAATCTGGAGGAGAAGAAGCCTTTGAACGAGGCGCAGCAGCTGACCTACGACATGGCGAAGAAGGGCGCCTCCGCTGTCAGCGCCGAAGCGTTGGCTCCCGTGGTGGACTGGTACAAGGCCCATAAGTGAGGTACGCCATGCCCAACATGAAAACCGCGAGAACCATCGCGAATGTGGGTGAAAAGGCCGCCAAGGCCGCCGGAAAGGTGCTGCCGGGGCTGTCCGCGCTGGGCAAGGCGCTGGCCGTCATTTACGGCACCATGACCGCCCTGACCGCTGTGGGCTGGGTCATCACCCGCGCCAACGAGAAGAAAAAGAACGGCGAATGACGCGCACGGTGCGACTTTTGCGGCGGCATGTGGTCATGCCGCCCTACGGAGGTTCACCGCTGATGCTGCGTAGGGCGGGGTGACCACACCCCGCCGCCTCTACCAGCCAACCGCATATATCCAAGGGAGGCGCTGCCGCGCCTCCCATCCCCATAGAAAGGACAAAACCATGAGCAAGAAAGAATTTAAAGCCGAGTCCAAGCGCTTGCTGGACATGATGATCAACTCCATTTATACCCATAAGGAGATCTTCCTCCGTGAGATCATCTCCAACGCCTCTGATGCCATCGACAAGCTGTGCTACATCAGCCTGACCGACGACAAGGTGGGCCTGAAGCGGGAGGACTTCCAGATCACCCTGACCATCGACAAGGAGAACCGCACCCTGACCGTCAGTGACAACGGCATCGGCATGGATGAGAGCGATCTGGAAAACAATCTGGGCGTCATCGCCAACAGCGGCAGTCTCCAGTTCAAGGGTGAGCTGGAGGGCAAGGAGACCACAGATACCGATATCATCGGTCAGTTCGGCGTGGGCTTCTACTCCGCCTTCATGGTGGCTGACGAGATCACCGTCATCACCAAGAAATACGGCTGCGATCAGGCGTACCGCTGGCAGTCCACCGGCGTGGACGGCTACACCATCGAGCCCTGCGAGAAGGACACTGTGGGCACCGATATCATCATGCACATCAAGCCCGACAGCGAGGAGGAGAAGGACGAGTACAGCCAGTACCTGCGGGAGTACCCTCTCTATAAGCTGGTAAAGAAGTACAGCGACTACATCCGCTTCCCCATCCGGATGCTGATGCCCCATCCCAAGCTGAAGGAGGGCTGTCCCGAGGATAAGCCGGAGTATGAGGAGGAGTTCGTCTACGAGACCCTGAACTCCATGGTGCCCCTGTGGCAGCGGAAGAAGAGCGAGGTCACCAAGGAGGAGTACGACAAGTTCTATCAGGAGCGTTTCGGCGAGATGGCCCCGCCCCAGTCGGTGATCACCGCATCGGTGGAGGGCGCGGTGACCTATAAGGCCCTGCTGTTCATCCCCTCCCGTATGCCCAATCAATACTTTACCGAGGATTTTAAGCCCGGTCTGCAGCTGTACAGCTCCGGCGTCATGATCATGGATCACTGCGCCGACCTGCTGCCGGAGTACTTCAACTTCGTCCGCGGCGTGGTGGATTCCCCCGACCTGAGCCTGAATATCTCCCGCGAGCTTTTGCAGCATGACCGCCAGCTGAAGGTCATCGCCTCCAATCTGGAGAAGAAGATCAAGGCCGAGCTGCTGCGGATGCTGAAGGACGAGCGGGAGAGCTATGAGACCATCTACCGCAGCTATGGCCGTCAGCTGAAGCTGTGCGCTCTGGATAACTACGGCGCCAACAAGGAAAAGGTGCAGGATCTGCTGCTGTTCTACTCCTCCAAGGAGAAGAAGCTGGTGACGCTGGACGAGTATGTGGACCGTATGCCGGAGGATCAGAAGTTCATCTACTACGCCACCGGCGAGAGCGTGGACGCCATCGACCACCTGCCCCAGACGGAACTGGTGAAGGAGCATGACTATGAAATGCTGTACTTCACCGACAACACCGACGGCTTCATTCCCGACATGTTCGGCAAGTACCGGGACAAGCCCTTCCGCAGCGTGGTGGACGGCGAGCTGGAGCTGGACGACGAGAAGAAGCCCGACGAGACCGAGCACTACAAGGAGGCCTTCACCTTCATCAAGGAGGCACTGGGCGACAAGGTGACGGAGGTCAAGGCCAGCACCAAGCTCAAGACCCACCCGGTGTGCCTGTCCAGCGGCGAGGGCATTACCTTCGAGATGGAGAAGTACTTTACCGCCGTGCAGCCCGACCTGAACATGAAGGCCAAGCGTATCCTGGAGGTCAACGTGGATCACCCCGCGTTCCTGACCTTCGAGACGGCCCGCATCGTGGAGCCGGAGAAGGCCAAGAAATACGCCCAGATCCTGTATAATCAGGCGTGCCTGATCGCCGGTCTGCCCATCGACGATCCCAGCGCCTACACCGATCTGCTGTGCAGCCTGTGGAAGTAACGGGGACGAAAAGCGCTGTATTATTGGTAAGACATTCAACAGCCGCGGCATGTTCTGCCGCGGCTGTTCTTGTATTGCGGCCCATCCTGTGATAAGATGGAAAGCAATAGACCGGAGCTTGCGGAGGTGCGGGGATGAAGATACGGTGCGTATGGGAACACAATGGAAACGACAGCATTTTATATGCCGAGGAGTATATTGGCGCATTTACAAGGGGGCGCTCTCTGGAGGAAGCCCTTCAAAAGATGCCGGCGGAGATCACGTCCTATCTGCGATGGAAGGGAACGCCGGTTCCAGAGACGCTGGAGCCAGTGGTCGTTCAGGAGAAGGTATCCACGTTGACGGTCTCCGACGCGGACTCCGATGTGCTGTTTGACGCCGAAAGAAAACCGCTGACCTTGGCGGAATACGGAGAATGGAAGGCGCTGGCCATGCGGTCGGCGCAGGATTTTCTGACACTGTATCAGGCGGTGCCGGAGAAAGAGAAAAGCTGCCTGCCGGTCAGGGATACGTTTTATGGCCCGATGCCGCGCACGGCGCTTGAAATGTATGAGCACACGAAAAATGTGAACACCTACTATTTCGGCGAGATCGGCGTTCAGGCGGACAATGAAGGAACGATCGCCGCATGCCGGGAGCGCGGCTTTGCCCTGCTGGAAAGCCAGCCGGACTATCTGCAAAACACCGTATATCTGGGAAGCTATGAGGAGGAATGGTCGCTGCGGAAGGTGCTGCGGCGGTTCATCTGGCATGACAGGATCCATGCCAAGGCGATGTACCGGATGGCGGTAAAGACCTTTGGCGGGACGGCTGTTCCGAATGTGTTTTCCTTTGATGTGTGACGCCGCTTTCCAGGGAGAGAAAAATGCGGTATAATAGCCGTGAAATGAGAGACGGGGAGAGGGGAGAAACGTCTATGCTGACCATCTGGATCGGCCGCGCGGGAAGCGGCAAATCGGCGCGGGTGCTGGAGACCATGGGCCGGGAACGGGAGAGCCGTCCTCAGATACTGCTGGTACCGGAGCACACGTCCCACGAGGCGGAGCTGGATCTGTGCCGCGCCTGCGGCCCCACCGCCAGCCGCAATGCCGAGGTGCTGACCTTCCAGAGCCTTGCCACCCGCGTGCTGGGGGAGACCGGTGGTCTGGCGGAGGTGACGCTGGACAACGGCGGCAAGCTGCTGACCATGCGGCGGTGCTTACAGGAGCTGCACAGCAACCTGAAGGTGTTCGGGCGGCCCTCCCAGCGGGCGGCGTTCCTGCACCAGCTGACCACGCTGGCCGACGAGTTCTACGCCTATCAGATCGCGCCGGAGACGCTGTACCGCCATGTGGCGGACATGGAGGGCGCCATGGGCGACAAGCTGCGGGATGTGGCGCTGATCTTTGCCGCCTACGACGCGCGGCTGCGCAACGGGGAGACGGATGTGCGCTCCCGCGTGCAGAAGCTCCACGACAGCCTGCCCCAGTCCCACTATCTGGACGGGAAGGATCTGTATCTGGACGGCTTTTCCTTCTTCAACAAACAGGAGGAGAGCGTGCTGGCACTGGCGCTGCGGCGTTGCCACAGCGTAACGGTGACGCTGCTGGGCGACCGGAGCGGGCAGCTGTTCCAGAATGCCGCCGCCCAGAAGGAACGGTTGGTGCGCATGGCCCGCGAGGCGGGAGTGGAGTGCCGTCTGGCCTACCTCTCCCGGCAGGATGACAGTCCGCTGGGGCATCTGGAACGCCACTGCTTCGGCAGCGACGCGGTCTGGGAGGGCGAAACCGATGCGGTGGCCCTCTATCAGGCGGCCACCGCCTATACCGAGGTGGAGTATGTCGCCGCCCGGATCCGGCAGCTTGCGGCGCAGGGCTACCGCTATCGGGATATTGCCGTGGCCAGCCGCAGCATGGATAGCTACGGGCCGCTGCTGGAATCAGTGTTCCGGCGTGACGGCATCCCCGCCTACATCAGCCGCCGCAGCGACATTCTGGAAAAGCCGGTGATGACGCTGCTGCTGTCCGCCGTGGACGCGGTGACCGGCGGCTTTGAGTATGAGGACATGTTCCGCTATCTGAAAACCGGCATGACCGGCGTGACGGCGGCGGAGTGCGATCTGCTGGAAAACTATGTGATCCGCTGGGATATCCGGGGGAATATGTGGCTGCGGGACGTGCCGTGGACGCTGAATCCCGACGGCTACGGACTGGATATGACGGAGGAGCGGACGGTCCGGCTGGAGGAGATCAACCGCATCCGGGAAAAGGTGCGCGGGCCGCTGTCGGCGCTGGCCGACGGCCTGAAGCAGCGGCCTGCCGCGCGGGACAAGGCACGGACGCTGTATGAGTTCGCGGCGGCGGCCGGTGTGCCGGACGCCCTGCGGGAGAAGGCGGATGAACTGCTCGCGGCAGGACAGGTGCAGCTGGCGGAGGAATACGCCCAGCTATGGCAGATCTTCTGCGACGTGCTGGATCAGTTCGTGGAAATTCTGGGGGATACGGAGCTGGACGGCGAGGAGTTCGCCAAGCTGCTGCGGCTGGTGCTGACCCAGTACAGCGTGGGCACCATCCCCGCCACACTGGATCAGGTGAAGGTCAGCGAGATCACCCGCAACGACCGCCACCGGGTGCGGGTGCTGTTCCTGCTGGGAGCCAACGACCACCTGCTGCCCAAGATCGAGAAGGACGGCGGCGTGCTGGACAGCGACGACCGGCAGGCGCTGGCGCAGCGGGATATCCCCCTGTCGGATGCCACCTTTGACGCGCTGGACAACGAATTGCAGAATATCTACGCCTGCCTTGCCCAGCCCACGGAGCAGTTGCATATCTCGTGGCCCGTCACCGATGTGACCGGCGCGGAGCTGCGGCCCTCCTTCGTGGTGGAGCGGGTGCGGCTGCTGTTCCCTCGGTTGAAGGTACAGAGGGAGGACGGCGCCTATCACATGACGCTGCCTGCCACGGCCCTGTGCGCCGCCGGAGAAAATGAAGCCCTGTGGCGGTATTTCGAGGGACAGCCCCGGTACGCGGCGGCTCTTGCCGCCATGGCCCGTGCCCGACGGATGGAGCGGGGACGGCTTTCACCGGAGGCGGTGCAATCCCTGTACGGCCGCTCCATCGCCATGTCCGCCAGCCGCATCGACCGGGTGAAGTCCTGCCATTTCGGCTATTTCATGGAATACGGCCTTCGGGCCAAGGAGCGGAAAAAGGCGGGCTTTGAGGCCCCGGAGGTGGGCACCTTCCTGCACTATCTGCTGGAAAACGTGAACCGCGAGGTGAAGGAGCAGGGCGGCTACGGACAGGTGGACGACGAGGCGCTGCGCCATATGGTAAAGCGCTATGTGGAGCGCTACGCCGCCACGCAGATACAGGAGTATCAGAACAAGTCCGCTCGCTTCCGGTATCTGTTCAGCCGCCTGCGGGAGACGGCGTATACCATTATCATAAGTATTGCCGAGGAAATGCGGCAGTCGGATTTCCAGCCGGTGGAGTTCGAGCTGAGCTTCGGCGGACGGGACGGCCATCTGCCCGCCATCACCGTGCGGGAGGGCGGCGCGTCGCTGTCGGTGTCCGGCAAGGTGGATCGTGTGGACGGCTGGCTCCATGACGGAAAGCTGTACCTGAGGGTGGTGGACTATAAGACCGGCAAAAAGAGCTTCGACCTGACGGATATCCGATATGGACTGGGCATCCAGATGCTGCTGTACCTCTTTACGCTGGAGCGGGAGGGACAGGCGTATTTCGGCTATCCCATCATACCCTGCGGCGTGCTGTACCAGCCCGCCCGCAGCGTGATACTGCGGCAGGATCGGAACATCAGCGACGAAAAGCTGAAGGCGGCGCTGGAGAGCGAGCTGCGCCGCACGGGTCTGGTGCTGGGCGAGCCGGAGGTGCTGCGGGCCATGGAGCACAGCGCGCTGGAGACGCCCTGCTATCTGCCCATCAGCGTGAAGAAGGACGGCACGCTGTCCGGCGACATCGCTACGGCGGCCCAGCTGGGCCATCTGGGGCGGTATGTGGACCGGCTGCTGCACCAGATCGCCGGAGAGATCGCCCACGGCAACATCGACGCCGATCCCTATGCCCGCGGGCCGCAGGACAGCGCCTGCACCTACTGCGCCTTTGCCTCGGCCTGCTATTTTGACGAGAGCCGGGACAAGCGGCGGCAGCTGCATAAGACGGACAGCGGTGAGTTCTGGGCCATGCTGGAGAAGGAGAACGGAGAGGAGGCGCGTCATGGCAAAATTTGAATTGACTGACGACCAGCGCGTCGCCGTAGAGAACCGGGGCGGAAGCCTGCTGGTATCTGCCGCCGCCGGCTCCGGCAAGACCAAGGTGCTGGTGGAGCGGCTGTTCCGCTACATCACCCAGGAGCAGTGCGCGGTGGACGATTTCCTCATCATCACCTATACCAAGGCCGCCGCGGCGGAGCTGCGGGGCAAGATCGCCGCGGAGCTGTCCAAGCGGGTGGCGGAGCATCCGGAGGACGGCCATCTGCGCCGCCAGCTGTTCCGGGTGTATCAGGCGGACATCAAGACGGTGGATGCCTTCTGCGCCGCGCTGCTGCGGGAGAACACCTATCTGTTGCCGGCTGTGGAGGGCCACAGCCTGACGCCGGACTTCCGCGTGCTGGACGAGCAGGAGGCGGATCTGGTCAAGGAGCGCGTGCTGGGCCGTGTGCTGGAGGACTTTTACGCCCATATGGACGATAAGGCGGAGCAGCTGGCGGAGACGCTGGGTGCGGGCCGGGACGACCGGGCGCTGGAAAAGCTGGTGCTGGAGCTGCACCGCAAGCTGCAAAGCCATCCCTATCCGCTGCAGTGGCTGGAGAAGGTGCGCCGGGAATGGGAGAATCTTCCAGAGGATCTGGGACAGTCCCCCTATGGACAGGTCATCATGGCGGATGCCGCCGCCAAAGCGGCCTTCTGGGCCGCGCAGCTGGAAAAAGCGGTGGACGGCATCACCGATGACGCGGTGGCCGCCGCCTATGGCGACCGGATGACGGAGACCGCCGCTCAGCTGCGGCAGCTTGCCGCGGCACGGGGCGACTGGGCCGCTATGGCGGCCATCCGGCCCGCCTTCCGCCGCATGGGCGCGGTGCGGGGCGAGAACCCGGAGAAAGAACGGATACAGGCGCTGCTGAAGCCCTGTAAGGACGCGCTGAAGAAGCTGACGGCGCCCTTCGAGACGCCGCAGAATGAATTGCTGGCGGATATGACCGTGATGGCGCCCGCCATGCTGGCGCTGGCCGACCTGACGGCGGAATTTACCAGCCGCTATCAGGCGGAGAAGGTGCGGCGCAACGCCATGGACTTCTCGGATCAGGAGCACTACGCCATCGAGCTGCTGCTGGCGGAGGGACAGCCCACGGAGCTGGCGCGGCAGGTGGCGGGCCGCTACCGGGAGATCATGGTGGACGAATATCAGGACACCAACGATGTGCAGAACTGCATTTTCTCCGCCATCTCCCGGCAGGAGCAGAATCTGTTTACCGTGGGCGACGTGAAGCAGAGCATTTACCGCTTCCGTCTGGCCGACCCCACTATTTTCCTGCGGAAATACAATGCCTACGCGCCTGCCGCACAGGCGGAGGACGGACAGCCCCGCAAGGTACTGCTGAGCCAGAACTTCCGCTCCCGCGCCAGCGTGCTGGACGCCTGCAACGCTATCTTCCAGAGCATCATGTCGGCGGAGATGGGAGAGATGGACTACGGGCCGGAGGAGCAGCTGAACTTCGGCGCGGCCTACTATCCGCCCCACGAGGACACGGCGGCGGAGTTCCATCTCATCGACGTGTCCGACACGGAGGAGGAGCACTTCGACCGCACGGCGGTGGAGGCCCGGTTCGTGGCGGACCGCATCCGCCGCATGCTGGACGAGGGCTACTGCGTCAACGGCGGCGACGGCCTGCGCCGGTGTACGCCGGAGGATTTCGTGATATTGATGCGCTCGCCCCGCAGCCGGTTGAAGGCCTTCACGGCGGCGCTGGCGGCGCGGGGCATCCCCTGTGCCGCCGACGAGAGCAGCGACTTCTTCTCCTCAGTGGAGATCGCCGTGGTATGGTCACTGCTGCAGATCATCGACAATCCCCGGCAGGACGTGCCGCTGATCTCCGTACTGCGCTCGCCGCTGTTCGGCTTCACGCCGGATCGTCTGGCGGCTATCCGCGCCCTGCGGCGGGAGGGGGACTACTACGACGCCCTGCTGCTGGACGAGAGCGAGGATACCCGGGCGTTTCTGCAGACCCTCTCGCAGCTGCGCTCTGCCGCACGGGACGAGCCGGTGGACGAGCTGCTGTGGCATATCTACAACACCTGCCACTGTGTGGCGGTGTTCGGGGCCATGCCCGGCGGGCAGGCCCGGAAGGACAATCTGGTGGCGCTGTATACCTACGCACGGCAGCTGGCCGGGGCGGGGAAGAAGAGCGTATTCGATTTTGTGGCCCATCTGCGGACGCTGCTGGAGAACGGCGACGCGCCGGATCTCTCCACCCGCCAGAGCGCGGGCGGCGTGCAGATCATGTCCATCCACAAGTCCAAGGGACTGGAATTTCCCATCGTGTTCCTGTGCGACCTCAGCAAGCGGTTCGACCCCCGCGATGTGCAGGAGCCGGTGCTGGTGCATCCGGTGCTGGGCCTTGGCACCGAGTGCGTGGACAGAGAGCGCCGCATCCGGTACGACACCGTCAGCAAGACGGCGGTGGCCCTGCGGTTGCAGCGGGAGAGCAAGTCCGAGGAGATGCGCATCCTGTATGTGGCCATGACCCGCGCGCAGGAGAAAATGATCGCTGTGGACTGTATGCGGAAGGCCCGCAAGCGGGTGGCCGATCTGGCGGGTGTGGCGGGCGTGCCGACCCCGCCGGAGTCGGTGGCGGCGGGACGGTGCCTGGGCGACTGGGTGCTGCTGCCGCTGCTGTGTACCGCGCCGGGCGCGAAGCTGTGCCAATGGGCGGAGGTCGCCCCGCCTGAGCTGACGGCGGAGGATGGCGGCTGGCAGGTGTATCTGTGGGAGAATCCCACCTCCGCCGCACAGGCTGCTGCGGAGGACGGCGTGCTGGTCGATCTGCCGCAGGAGGCGGACTTCGACCCTGCGCCGCTGGAATGGTCGTATGACCATCCCTGTGCCACGGCCACCCCCGGTAAGGTGACGGCCACTCAGCTGAAGGGCCGCGCCATCGACGAGGAGATCGCCGAGGGTGCACCGACCCGGCGGCGGGCGGTGCTGTTTGAAAAGCCGAAATTCCTGCGGGAGGTCACCGGACTGACGGCGGCGGAGAAGGGAACTGCCGTCCACGCCGTGATGCAGTACATCGACTTCCGCACGCCGCCCACGGCGTTCGCTGTGATGGGCGAGGTGGAGAAGCTGGCACGGCGGCGGCTGTTGACGGCCCAGCAGGCCGCGGCGGTGGACTGCGCCATGGTGGCCCGGTTCCTGTCCTCGCCGCTGGCGGAGCGCATCCGGCAGGCAAAGCAGGTGTGGCGGGAGTACCGCTTCACGCTGCTGACGGACGCGGCGCTGTACGATCCGGCGGCGGCAGGGGAGGAGCTGATGCTGCAGGGCGTGGTGGACTGCGCCTTCGAGACGGTGGAGGGCGGCCTTGTGGTGGTGGACTTCAAGACTGACCGCATCACGGCAGAGCAGCAGGCACAGCGGGCCGGGAGCTACCGCCCGCAGCTGGAGGCCTATGCGCTGGCGCTGGGGCAGGTGCTGGAAAAAGAGGTGACGGAAAAGGTGCTGTACTTTTTCCACACAAATTCTGCGGTGAAATTGTAAAAAAGTACTTGCATTTTGCCGCAGGATGTGCTATTATCACAGTTGCGTTTATGGGTAAAACCAGACGACAAGTGTACCGGAAAGGGGTGAACCAGAGCAATGAAGGAAGGAATCCATCCCAATTATCAGCAGACTACTATCAAATGCGCCTGCGGTAATGTGATTGAGACAGGTTCTACGAAGAAGGATATTCGCGTGGAAGTCTGCTCTAAGTGTCACCCGTTCTTCACCGGCAAGCAGAAGCTTGTCGATACCGGCGGACGTGTTGCCAAGTTCAACAAGCGTTTCGGCCTGGAGGGCTAACAAGACACATGAAAGACCTGCATCTTCGGATGCAGGTCTTTTTTTCGTGTCGAATTGACACCGTGACCGGAATGTGGTACGATTTTTTGAGAAATAAACGGGATAAGGGGAGCGGCGGCATGAAGGTATTATGGGGGACGAATCTGAATCCGATCAAGGACGGCGACCGGTTTGACGGCGAGGCTTTTGCCACGGCGGAAACGGACGACGCGCTGCTGGAGGCGCTGGACGACGCGGAGGAGCAGGAGGAGAAGATCATCGACAGTGCGGAGCTGCCGTTGGCGCTGACGATCATTAAATGGATCGGCTATATTCCGCTTTTTTGCTTGCTTCCTGATTTCCTCTTTTTACTCACCGAAGGGTATGAACGAATCGTGGAGATTTACAATAATGAGCCCGTGTTCTATCAGGTATGCGGCGTGCTCGTCGTGGTCAGTCTGGTGCTGACACTGATCGAAAAGTACCGCCAGCACCGCATGAACAACAGCGAGAAACGCGCAGACATCCGGAAGCGGATCAGGAGCGCACGGCGTGCCTGCTACGCCGCGCTGGATATCCCCAAGAACACCACGGAGGTGGACATTTTCTCCATGTGCTACCGCCTGCAGGACGGAGAGGCAGAGCCGGTCAACTATGGCTTGGGGGACTTTCTTAACACGCCGGTGCGCATGTGGCGCAGGGACGATACCCTCTGCATGGCGGATGTGGGCGTCCGGCTGGAGGTGCCCCTTGCGTGTGTGACCGCGCTGACCTATCGTCAGAGCACCGTGCATCTGAATGAATGGAACAAGCGGCGCAGCTGGCGGCAATATGCGGCCGACGGCGTTTATGCCGCCCGAAAGGGCTTGTACGTCAAGGGCTATTGTATCCTGTCCATGCAGTACCGGAACGAGACCTATCAGCTGTGGCTGCCGGGACATGAAAAGACCGCCATCGAGAAGTTGACCGGCTGTCAGGCGGTGGAACAGAAACAGTCCCGCGCCGATGAAAAGAGAACGAAACGGCTTTCTCGTACTGAGGGGCGGATTAGCCGCGCAGAGGAGCGGAATGACAGGCGGCAGCTCCGCATGGAGGAGGAGAAGAAAAAGCGCAGGGCTGACAAAACGCCTTTGAAGCCGGTGTTTTATATGCATATGCCGAAGGTGCCGGAGGAAGTGACTTTCATTGTACTGCCCAGCGTCAGTGAAAAGCCATCGGGAGAGGGAATGTCGGCACTGGAATCATTGGTGTACGTATTACAGCTGGTGGCTCTTTTCGTGCCGCTGGTTCTGACCGGCATATTGTGGCCGGGAAAAAGCTTCAGCGCAATATGCAGCTTGCTTTGGCTGATCGGCTCTTTTGCCGCGGGTGTTGGGCTGCGCAGCATTATAGCGGCATGGGTGAAGCAGTATCCGGGCCATATCTATACCGCGGCGTGCCTTCTGGTGGGCACCGCGATGATGGCGGTCGGTATACTGGCATAAGCGCGGCAGGCTCTGGGATAAAGGGAGGATCATATGAAGGTATTATGGGGCACAAGTCTGGATCCCATCCGGGACGGCGACCGCTTTGACGGCGAGGTGTTCGCCGCAGCGGAAACAGACACCGCGCTGCTGAGAGAACTGGACGCTGCGGAGAAGCAGGAGGAAAAGATCATCATGGACGCGGAGCTGCCGTGGTGGTTGTCGCTCCTCAAGTGGTTTGGCGGGGCTGTGTTTCTGATCTACTGCACAGCCACGTTGAAGGCGGATGTTACACTGGAGGAGGGCTATCACAACGCGCCGGGCATGTTCTGGGCCGCCGTGATCGGCGGACTGATCTGGCTGGTGCTGTTGCTGGTGGAAAATCACCGCAAGAACAGCCTGAGCACCAGCAAGGAGCGCTCCGCCATCCGCCAGCGGACGAAAAAAGCGCTGCAAGCCTGCCATGACGCGCTGGCCGTGCCGGAGAACGCGGCGGAGGTAGACGTGCTGGCCATGCACTACCGGCTGCGGGACGGCGAGGTGAAGCCGGTCAAAAGCGGCGGTGAGTTCAGCAACACGCCGGTGTACATGTGGCGCAAGGGGGACGCCCTCTGCATCGCGGACGCCAGCGTCCGGATGGAGATCCCGCTGGCCTGCGTGACCGGGCTGGCCAGCCGCCGGGGCACCGTGCGACTGGACGACTGGAACAAGCGGCGCAGTTGGCGGCAGTATAAGGCGCAGGGCGTCTATGCCGGCAAGCAGGGCATCTTCGTCAAGAGTTACTGCATCCTGTCCATGCAGTACAGGGGCGAGACGTACCAGCTTTGGCTGCCGGGTCATGAAAAGGATGCCATAGAAAAGCTGACCGGCTGTCAGGCCGTGGAGCAGCAGCTGTCCCGCGCCGATCATAAGCGGAACGAGAGCATTGCCCGCCGGGAGAAGGAAAAACCGAGATCCCGCTGGCGTCTGCCGGAGAATTTTCTGGAGTACTTCATGCCTGACTCCGACGATGACTTCAAGGAGGAACACCCCCGGCTGTATCCGCTGTTGGTCATTCTGGGCTGTGTGGCCTTTATCGCGCCGCTGCTGACCTACTGCTTTTGGATAGGCGAGGCCAACCTGTGGGCACTTTTAGGCGCCTTCGGCGCCTTTATCGTGGGTATCGGCCTGTTCAATATCGTGGGGGCCATCCTCCACCAGTATCTGGGCCACATCGTCACCCTCGGCTGCTTCCTGCTGGGCGGCGTGATGATCTGGGTCAGCCTGCTGCTGATATAGGTTTTTCCGTTTACAACCGGCGGAAAAACGTATATAATAGGGGAAAATTTTTTTGACCGAGGGTACTATGGAACGGAAAACACTGGAAAACAATAAGGAATCCCGTGACCACGCCGTGCTGGTGGGCCTGCGCTCACCGGTGCTGGGTGATGACAGCGCCGACGAGGAGAGCCTGATGGAGCTTTCGGAGCTGGTGGATACGGCGGGCGGCGACACGGCGGGCATCATTCTGCAAAGCCGGGAGAAGCCCGATCCCCACAGCTTTATCGGCGAGGGCAAGGTGGAGGAGGTCAAGCGCATGGTGGACAACGAAAAGGCCACCATGGTGATCTTCGATAACGACCTGTCGCCGTCGCAAATTCGCGTACTGACGGAGCTGCTGGGCGTGCAGGTCATCGACCGCAGCGGTCTGATCCTGGACATTTTTGCCCAACGGGCCCGCACCAAAGAGGGCTGCTTGCAGGTGGAGCTGGCACAGTACCAGTACCTGCTGCCCCGGCTGATCGGTATGTGGAGCCATCTGGAGCGGCAGGGCGGCACCGGCGGCTCTCCCATCGGTACCAAGGGCCCCGGCGAGACCCAGCTTGAGACCGACCGC